>WHTY01000004.1 GCA_009377475.1 Actinophytocola sp. | reverse complement strand
ATGCGTGGGATCCACCACCGGACGGGGCGGAATCAGCGCGGCGAACTGGTCCCACAATGGGGTGGTCAGCCATGATGGCAACGCAGGCACAGGCACTCCCGATGATCACGAAGCGTAGACAACTTCATGATCAACAGCGCCCGTGAGCCATGGCATGGTGTCCGCATGGATCCGCTTGTCCCCGGCGTCTACGAGGCTGTTCGCACGGCTCGGATGGACCGCGCGCTGGTGGAGCTTCGCGGGACCCTGGACGCCAAGTTCGCCGACGTCGACCCGGCGGAGGCCCCCGACGTCATCGCGCAACACGTTGCGGACGCCGTTCGACGGGCATTGGCCGATGACAACGATCCACAGCGGCGCGTCGCGCTCACCAACCAGCTGCTTGAGCTGTTAGACCAGCCCGATGAGAACGTGACGGAGACGCTCCAGCAGTTGCTCGCTCTCACCGACGCGGCACAGCCAGGGGACACCGCCCCGCTTCGGCCGGTGACGCCGCTCTCGCAGTCGGCGTTGCTAACCAACGCGAAAGACGAGCCTTCGTTGTCGGCCGAACTGCGGGCGGAGATGGCCAGCGCGGACCGGGTCGACCTGCTGTGCGCGTTCATCCGCTGGCACGGGCTGCGGGTGCTTGAGGACACACTCGCCGACCTAGGCCGGCGGGGCGTGCCGTTTCGAGTGCTCACCACCACCTACGTCGGCGCGACGGAGCGGCGAGCTATCGACGAGCTGGTCACCCGCTTCGGCGCCGACGTCCGGATCAGCTACGAGACGCAGTCCACGCGGTTGCACGCCAAGGCGTGGCTGTTCCGCCGTGACTCCGGCTACGACACCGCGTTCGTCGGCAGCTCGAACTTGTCGCGCTCGGCGCTGGTGGATGGCCTGGAATGGAACGTCCGCCTCTCCGGGGTCGCGACACCGGCGCTGTTGCGCAAGTTCGAGGCGACCTTCGACACCTACTGGGCGTCCAGCGCCTTCGAGTCCTACGACCCCATGGTGAACGCCGATCGACTCGACGACGCGCTGGCGTAGGCGGGCAACCGCACGTCGAGGAGCACGACCCCGATCGACCTCAGCGGGCTCGAGGCGCGAGCGTTGCCTCATCAACAGGAGATCCTTGAGGCACTGGAATCCGAACGCGACCTGCACGACCGGCATCGCAACCTCGTCGTCGCTGCGACCGGCACCGGTAAGACCGTCGTGGCGGCGCTGGACTACCGGCGGCTGGTGCACGAGGTCTACCGGCGGGACCTGAGTCTGCTGTTCGTTGCGCACCGCAAGGAGATCTTGCACCAGTCGTTGCGCGCCTACCGCGACACGATGCGCGACGGGGCGTTCGGCGAGGCTTACGTCGGGGGCGCACGGCCGGAACGGTGGCGGCACGTGTTCGCCAGCATCCAGTCGTTGTCGAACTACGGGGTGCACAACCTGCCCGCCGAGCACTTCGACGTTGTGGTGGTCGACGAGTTCCACCACGCCGAGGCGGCCACGTATCGACGTCTGCTCGACCACGTCCGGCCGCGTGAGCTGCTGGGCCTGACGGCGACGCCGGAACGTGGCGACGGCGTCGACGTGCGGCAGTTCTTCGGCGGACGGTCGGCCTTCGAACTGCCGCTGTGGGAGGCCCTGTCGGCCGACCTGCTGGTGCCGTTCCACTACTTCGGGACGGCCGACGACGTCGATCTGTCGGGTGTCGGGTGGAAACGGGGCGCCTACGACGTCGCCGGTCTGGACAACCTCTACACCGGCAACGACGGCCGCGCCGCAAAGGTGCTCAGCGAGCTACGAGACAAGGTCACCGATGTCGGCAGCATGCGTGCGCTGGGCTTCTGCGTGTCCGTGGCACATGCCGAGTACATGGCGCGGGTGTTCCGGGAGGCCGGCATCGAGGCGCGTGCGGTATCCGGTGCGACGCGCTCCGATGAGCGGGACGAGGCAATTACCGCGCTGCGCCGGGGCGAGGTCGCCGTGTTGTTCGCGGCTGACTTGTTCAATGAGGGACTGGACATCCCCGAGGTCGACACCGTGCTGTTCCTGCGGCCAACACAGAGCGCGACGATCTTCCTGCAGCAGCTCGGCCGCGGCCTGCGACGAGCACCAGGCAAGGCCGTGCTCACCGTGCTCGACTTCATCGGCCAGCAGCGCCGTGAGTTCCGGTTCGACCTTCGCTTCCGGGCGTTGATCGGTGCCAGCCGCCGCGGCTTGCAGCGCCAGATCGAGCAGGGCTTCCCGTTCCTGCCGTCGGGCTCGCAGGTGGTGCTGGATCGGGTGGCGCAGGACATCGTGCTGCGGAACGTGCGAACCCAGCTGCGGTTCACCAGGACCCAGCTCGCTGCCGATGTTCGTTCGCATGGTGACCTTCCGCTGGTCGCTTACTTGCGCGAGGCCGACCGTGAGCTCGTCGACGTCTACCGCAATGGCGGCTCGTGGACCGCGTTGCGCCGGGACGCCGGCCTGTCCACGCCGTCCGGCGGCACGGACGAGGGCACGCTGCTGCGGCGGATGGCGGCGTTCACGCACGTCGACGATCCCGAGCGGGCTGATGTCTATCGGCGGCTGGTCGACGTCGACGGGCCGCGGTACGACGAGCTGACCGAGCGGGAGCAGCGGTTGGCGCGGATGCTGCTGTTCACCATGTGGCCCAAGCGGGATGGCTTCAGGTCGTACGCGGCCGGGTTGGCGCACCTGCGACGTCATCCGGCGGTGTGCGCGGAGATCGACGAGCTAGTCACGCTGGGGCTTGATCAGGCGCGGCATGTGCCCGGCTCGCTTGGGGAAGGCTTGCAGCACGTCCCGCTCGCCACCCATGCTCGGTACCGACGGGAGGAGATTCTTGCCGCGCTCGGGTACGCGACGTTGCAGCGGGTGCCCGGTAACCACGTGGCTGGCGTCGCCTGGGCGGACGAGACGCAGACCGATGCGTTCCTGATCAACCTGCGGAAGAGCGAGAAAGACTTCTCACCGACCACGATGTATCGCGACTACGCGATCAGCACTGAGCTGTTCCACTGGGAGTCGCAGAACAGTACGTCGACGACGTCACCGGTGGGGCAGCGCTACCTGCATCACCGCGAGCAGGGCAGTCACGTCGTGCTGTTCGTACGGGACACACCGAACGACGGTCTCGGTGCCGCGCCGTTCTTGTGCCTTGGCCCAGCGTCGTACGTGGAACACCGTGGCGAGCGGCCGATCGCGATTACGTGGAAGCTGCACCGTCCGATGCCAGCGGACGTATTCACGACGGCGAGCGTGATGGCGGGATAGATAGCACCAAGTGGACACACCTCTATGTGCCCTTGATGGCTTCGACGAGTTCCCAGACACGGGTAGAGGGGTTGTGTTGGTGTTCGTGGTTCCCAGGGGCGGGGCAGCGTTGCTTCGCGCGACGTACAGCGTCATCGACGCTATCGGTGAAATCTCCGAACCGGAGGTCAGTCTTGTCGTAGTGCGGCACGTGCTTTCTGAGTTTGGCTGTGACAGCGGCGGCACCATTGAGGCATGTGTGGCAGTCCTGAAAGTGGATCAAGAGCCAGTACTCGAAGCAGGGGTTTGATACGGCAAGGTTTACCCCCACCTCTTGGGCTGTCTTAATCGCAGGGGCGAGGTCGAACTCATCGACATCGACCACGCACTATCGAAGCCACATCGCTGTGCCACAGTTGAGGCATGGTCGACCAGGCGCTGTGGGTCCACGCCGTCGGAGATAATCTTTACCTTGACCGCCGGATTGCGCGCTTGCTTCTTCAGGCCGTCAAAGTATTTCGGCTCAGTACGAATCCCACCGCAGGCTACCAGGATTTGCTCTTTGGGGTCCCGGTAAGCGCTCCGGCGCTTCGTTGCATTCCGTCGCCGTGTCACCTTCTTAGCACTGCTTCGGCAAAGTCTTGGTGGTCAAGCACAGGTACCGCGCCGTAGCTTCCTCCTAGATACCGGAGTTCCCTGTTGTGCTCCTTTCTTGGCTTGAAATCAGTCAATGGGTAGAGGGAACTTGCTCCGTCCGTATCCTTTTCGACAAACCACACTTGATCGCGCTCCAACGCTTCGTCGTCAAGTATGGTTCCTAGGAGGCTTGCATCGTGCGTTGTGAAGATCAGTTGGGCTCCGTTCGGGTTGGTCTCTGCATCCTTGAACAAGCCGATTAGCTGAGTGGTTAGGAGTGGATGCAGGCTCGTGTCAATCTCGTCGACTACGACAACCTGTCCGGAGTCGAGGGCTTCGAGGACCATAGGCAGGAGTTGCAGCCAGGATACTGTCCCGGCGGACTCGTCACCCAAGCTGAAGCTGGTTGTGCCGTATTCTAGTTTCAGTTCCATGCGTCGTTGGTGTACCCGACGGGATAGGACGTCCCGGCGGCGGTGTAGCCGTTCGAATTCTGACTTGATCTTTTCCTTTTCTGCTGGACTGGCTTGACTAAACGCTGCTTCCTTATTTTCGATTAGTTCCTCGGTAGTGCCTAGCTCAACCGATAACTCCGGGTCTGTGGTCTCCTCTATGTGAAGGTCAGTGATTCCTATATCGGCCGCTTGGAGTAATGCGACGAATCTCTTTCGGTTTTCCGGGCTATGCAAAATAGAACTATTGATCCTGTCGGCGATCCGCGTTGAAAAAGGGTAGTAGCCGGATGGCCGCATTAGGAGCTGTGATTTGAACCAGCGATACACGGGCATGAGCGGTTCAAGTCTTGTTTGTGCGATCGCGCTGAGAAATAGCGAATTGGGTCGCGTCAGGCTTTCGACGAGTTCCAGTTTTGCCTTTATGTCATCGATTGTTGAGCTAAATCGAATTTCGTCACCATCTCGCTCAAAGAGCTTCCGTTCCCGTTTCTTTGGGTAGGAGTAGAGCCACTCCTCGCGAATCTCGTCGTCGTTGAGCGTGAAACCGTAGGTGTAGGGGATGTTGTCGACTATCAGGTCCACAACGAAGACAGATGCAGCATCCCCGCCATCGGCACATAGCCGGAATGGGTTGCGGGTGACGCCTTCATCTACCTCCCAACGCGCAAAGCTGTTCGTGACCGCGCGCTGCATGAACGCCAGGCCGTCGAGCAGGTTGGACTTGCCGGACGCGTTGGCGCCGTAGATCGCCGTAACGGGCACCACGGGACGCTTGTCACCTGGCTGAGCGGGCATAAGGAGTAGCTCTTGCTCCTCGGCGAACGACTTGTGGTTGCCGAGACGGAAGCTACGTAGCATGAGAAACCCCTCTCTGCGTATTTTGGGGTCGATGCGTGCAGGATAACTGCATGAAGTGTGCTTAGGCAGCCCCAAGTGAGGAACTAGACCGCATCAAAGTAGAACCGCCGTGGTTCGTCGAGCACTGTGGCGGCACCGGCTTGGTCCCTCAACCGCTCCGCTATGGTGCGATGCGCGAGGTCAGGGGGCAGTGCGGCGGAGAACTTCAGGCCATGCAGCGCGGATTCCAGCGCAGCTTGCGCGCGCTGTGTGAACGTCACATCGGATGGCTCGGCTCCCAGCAGTACAGCATCGGACTGTCATTCTCAGCTTGATCGGTGACACTGTCGAGGTACGGAGAGCTGCGTTGGAGCGCTGATACGGTTGAACTGGTGTGTTCGCACGCCGGTAACTTGAGCGATCAGGTCACACGCTGGGTGGTCGTTGAGTAGCCTGCGACGTGCACGGACACCGCCGATCAGGGGTGAGTTCATGGGGTTCTCCGTCGAACCGGACGCGGTCGCCGGGTTGAGTAAGCAGTTCGACCGGCTGGCCGAGAGTGCGACGCAGGGCAAGTCCTACGTGGCTACCCATACCGACCTTGACCTTACCGGCGAAGGACTGATCAACCTGATCGTCGGTGGCCATCAGCAGGTCCAGGACCAGGTCGAACAGTTCCTCAAGACCCTGGCCGACCCGACGGCATCGGGCACAGCTGGGGCCCTGGACACGGCGGCGAAGTATTACCGGGCTACCGACGACACGAACGCGCGTGAACTCGACGCGACCTACCCAAGCGTCGATGTCAGCGCGGCGAAGGAGGGCACCGAGCGAGTCGAGGCGAACGTTGGGGCCTTCCAGGATGTCGCCGATCCGACGGCCCGGTACAAGCCGCCGCAGGACTACAACGCGGAGATGCCGTACGAGCCGCATTGGTCGAGCCTTGCCAGCCCGACTTCGGCGCTGCGCGACGCGATTTGGAACGTAACGAACGCGGCAGCGTCGCTGGGCATCTGCGACCGCGCGTACGACCCGTTCGAGGTGTTTCTCAAGCCGATGGTTGGTGACTGGGCGGGTATGCGTGGCTGCGCTGACGTCTTCCGCAATGTTGGCGCTGCCGTCACGGACATGGCTGACAACGTGCGCTGGTCCGCGCAGAACCTGTCCGGGGCCTGGACCGGCAACGCCGCGGACAGTTGCCAACTGCACCTGTTCGTGCTCGCCAAGTCGTTGGAATCGGCACGGCAACCACTCGAAGACATCGCCAATGAGTACCAGGGAGCTGCCAACGGCGCGCAGGATTTGAGCAGTTCGATCGGGGTGCTGCTCAGCGACATCGCCGATGCCGCGCTGGCCGTGGCCGCGAGCGCTGCGGTGAGCGGAGCGGCTGGGGCGACCGGTGTTGGGCTGCCAATCGCACTGATCGTCGGCGCATTCACCCTGACGAGGATTTACAAGGTCGTGCGTGGCGTGATGCAGATTCTTGACCTCGTTGCCCGTGTCCGAGCCACGGTGGATGCCTACAACGGCGCGGCAGGTGACTTCGGCAAGGTGGACGCCACCTCACCGCTGCCGAAGCTGCCTGCGAACTCGATGACCGTCCCCAGCGTGTAGGAGTAGACATGGCCGATGACCAGCATCGCGAGCAGCCCTCCATCGAAGACGTCCTCGAGAAGATCGACCAGTCCCCGATCGGGGAGATGCTGCGGGACGAGCAGGCCATGGAGCGCATGATCTTCGACCTGATGATCCGCAGTGACGACTCGGTGGTCCGTGAAATGGGCACCGAACTGCGCGAAGGCAACATCACCATGCGCGGTCTCGCCGACGTCCCCGCGTACCGGTCAGCGATGGAGACCGGGCTCAACCGGGTCGGTGAACTCGACCTCGCGAGTATGTCCGAACAGCTCGATGAACTGATCGCCGAGCAGCAGGAGTCCGAGGCGCGCCAAGAAGAAGGGCAGGGCGACGAAGAGCCCGATGAATTGTGGCAAGGCTTCGGTCGGCTGGGCGATCGATGACCCATCGTGGGCGGATGGTTGTGCGGTGGGCGATGCGCCTGGTCGGGGTCGCACTGATCGGGTTCGTCGTTCTCACTGCCGTGTATGCGCGTACCGCCGCGCCGACGGTGGGTGAGAGCGGCCTGAGTATTTCGCAGGGTGACACCGATGATCGGTACATCGTCGCGACGCGGGTCCCGACGGACTGTCTGTTCACCGGCGAGGATGGCACCCAGCAGCGTCTTGGCACGGAGTCGCGCGGCAGTTCATTCATTCGAGGCGTGGTTTTCTCGCCGCAGGGCCAGGCAGGCACGCTCACCTGTGAGAGCGAGCTCCGGGTGGTGTCAGGTGGCACGGCGAGACTGGCTGAAATAGCTGAGCATGATTTTCTGATCATGTTTCCGGGCGTCTTGCTCGTCGCGGTCGCGCAGGTGATGGGTCCACGAGGTGGACGCAAGACCCGGCGAAGCTGAGGTACTTCGACTTGATGGCTGGCAACGAGGGCGTCGGACGGCGGGGCGATCGATGACCCAGCGTGGGCGGATGGTTGTCGCCCCCTGGCGCGGCGGGCACACTGACCTGCGACCGCGAACTCCGGGTGATGTCGGGCGGCGCGGCGCAGCTCGCTCAGATCGCCGAGCATGAGTTCCTGGTCGCCTTCCCTGGCATTTTGCTCATCGCGATCGCGCAGGTGATTGGGCCGCGCCGCGAGCGCAAGACCCGCCAAAGCTGACGGCTGCTCGTCGTCTTGGATTCGAGCCCCGCACTGAACAACGGGCCAGGCTAAGCGGCACCGGACTCACGCAAGGACGCGACGAAGTCCTGCCGCAGCACCACGCGCTCGTGCTCGCCGAGCACCTCGAAGACTTGCCCTGCCAGCTGCGGCGCGTCCCTGGGCGCCTCCGCTGGACAGAGCACCCACAGTCCGTGCGGCCCGGTCGGTGGCCCGCCGCGCGGCGTTCTGGAGATCGGTGAGGAACTGACGTCCGCCGTTATTGAAGTACCTGCCGAGCAGCCCGGCGTCATGCAGGAAGAGCACAGGTTCCGCGCCTGCCGTCTCCATGACCGCCGCGAGACGCTCCCGCACCCGCTGCCAGCGAGGAAGCCGCCGCGCGCGATCGCGTCCGAGACGTGCGCCGACACCGTCTCGGCAGGGTCTTGACCAGACGCGGGGGAAGCCCCGTCGAGTGATGACAGGTAGTTCGATGAGGTGACGCTATGCTTCGGCGCCATATCTGTGCCGGTGGTGTGAAGACGCCAGCGCCAGGGTCATAGGTCAGCCTGCTGCCGGCGGCCGCGAGCGCTTCCTAAACCTCGACATAGGTCGGGTCGCCGAGACGAACGTCCGGGAAGCGGGCTCGCACCTTCGCCAGCAGCGCCTTGAGCGTGATCCCCTTGTCGGGGACGCCAGCACCTGCCTGCGAGATGCGAAGCGCCCTTGCCAGCTAGAGGTCGCGCGGATACAGCTCAAGTCGCCGAGACGCCGCGGCGTGTTGGGACAGCCCTCCGGCAAGGGCGACCAGCCTGGTATCCCCCAGGGGACGCATCGCCTCTGGCGTGGCCACCGTGCGGAGTTCGCGCAGCACGGCGCTGGACCGCTGGGAGCGGATACGCGGCTCGCTCACGTCGTCGGTGTCACCCACATACTCAGCGGCGAGCTCTGCTTCGCGAGCCGCGCGCACCACGGCGAGCGCGCCACGCATCGTCCGAGCCTGATCCTCGTCGGCCGTGCCATGCTGCGCACGTAGCTCAGTGGCGACCTCAATCGCTTGCGGCGCCGCCGGTGGTGCTGTCGGGGGCTTTCTCGGTGCCGAGGTGGCGGACTACTACGTCCCCGAGGAAGACGTCGATATGCCGCAACCTGCCGATACGATCGAGGAGGATATGGGTGCTGTCTGGCGCGAAGGAAGCCGATGAGTCCGACCGCTGACGGCGCCAGCCCTGCTGGGCTACCTCCCCGCCCGGACGCTGCTACGGGGGAGCCATTCCCACCGCCTGGCCGTGGCTGGCGTGGCTACACGGGTTCCGATGTAGCGCCCGAACAGGACCGCGACCGCGAGACTCGACTGTCGCACAAGCCCGAGCCGCCGACGGGCTGGGGCAAGGTTCTTGTATGGCATAAGGAGAGCAAACGTGGCAAGGCCGTGCTCTTTGTTGGCAGCGTGGGGCTGCTGGCAGGTGGACTGTCGATCATCCGGTTATTCAACGGCAAGTCCCCGTTCGACTGGATGACGCTCTGGCAGATATGGCCATTCCTGCTGCTCGTCGCCCTACTCATTACCGGACCCGTTACCTATACTGTGCTGTCCGCCGGTGCCGATTGGTTCCAACTGAAGAGTGTCCGGTTTGGAGCCAGGCGCAAGCAGGGGTTCATCAAACTGTATGAACTGCGCGAGATCGAGGTCAGCACCGGAGGCGTCTCGCTCTATCTGCGGCTGGCTGATGACACCCACGGTATTGACCTAGCCCTACGCGAATGGCAGTGCGATCGTCGGATGTGGGACCTGGTGTACAACGGCATTCTGCACTCGGCTGCGGCTGGTGCCCTGGTCAACCGCAACGCGCGGGAACTTCTCGAACTCGATCAACCACGGCAAACACGCCCGGGACGCCGTGACATTTGACGTCGCGAAGCGCACCTTGGCGGTGCTGTTCGCAGTTGTGCGTAGGGTCAGCGGCTTGTAACAGGTCTACGGCCGCGGTTCCCACCGACCCACGCCGGTGGGAACCGCGGCCAGAACGTCAGACCTTCCCGATGAAGACGGCTTCCTGGCCGAGCATGGGATCGAAAACGAGCTGCAGCTCGCCGGGCTTCTGCCCGACCGCATACGCGACGTCGTAGCTGTACTTCTTACCTGGCAGCACGGTCGTCGACGCCATGCCGCCGTCTCCGCAGTCGCTGCCGGAGTCGAAGATCGTCTCCGCCTTGCGGTCGTTGAATGTCGCATCACCACTCGGGGTGAGATCGACGGTGTTGACCGACTCGTCGCTGTCGCTGATGACGGTGACGGCGAACTTCACGGCACGCTCGTTGTTCCCAACGCCGGCGAACTCGCTTGGTGTGCACGTTGCGGGCTTGGAGACCCTGACGGTGACGCCGGACTCCCAGGTGAACCGCTCGCCCCACGTTGCCTGTCCCGAGTCGCCGGATTCACCCGATGCTGACCCCGGGTCGTTGAATGCCTTGTCCAACTCTTCCGCCGTGTTGCCCTGTACCGCAACGGTGATCGCGATTCCAGCCACGCAGAGTCCGATGCCGATCAGCGCGAGGATCCGCTTCGTGCCGAACAGCGCGATGATGCCGAGGATGAGCCCGAGAGCTGCGACGATCGCCGTCAGGTTGTTCAAGAGGATGATCGGCGAACCCAGGATTCCGACCAGGCCGAGGATGAGTGACGTCCAGGCGAGCGCGCCAAACTTCGTGGGTTTCGGCGCGTTCTGTGCTGGTGGTGGCGAGGCGAATTGCTGTGACTGGGTCATGCTGTGCCTTTCCGTGAGTGATGGGGTCCAGGGGTGAACCGTTCCGCGCGCTACGCGCATAACGGGATATACGGAATCAATGCGGCCAAGTTGCGTAATCGTTAGAGTTAGGGCATGCGGATCGTCACGCCGCATCGGGCGGTGGTCCTGCGCGCTCGTCCAGTTCGGTGCGCAAGCGAGCAAGTGCCCGGCATTGGGTGACGCGCACGGAGCTGGCGGTACGGGCCAAGCGTTGCGCCGTCTCCACTGCCGACAAACCGGCGCCCAGCCGCAGACGGAGCACCTCCCGCTGTACTGGCGGCAGTGTCGAAGGACGTCGGTGACCTTGTGGCGCGCGATGCCGAAGACGAACGGCCCGAAGCTGTCGACGTCGCCGCGATAGCTCGGTAACGCGCGCAGTAGCCCGATCAGGATTTCCTGCGCGACGTCGTCAGCGGATACATGGCCATCGGGAGATAGCCGTGCCGCGCAGTAGTGGACCAGCGCCCGGCGGATTCGCCGGAGTTCGTCATCGGAGATCGATGTGACTGGCTGGGAGGAACGGGCCATCGGTGTCACCTCGCTTGTCGCTGTGGGATGGCCCGATGCAACCCGAGCGGAGGTGGTCGCCGCGTCGTCCGCAGGCATAGATCCAGCTACGACGAAAGTCGTCGTTTCGGACATCCGGATCAGCTGTTCCGCCGATGCGAACGTGTCAGACCTTGGCCGTACTCTCGGCGCATGACCCAGCCAGCAGGCAGCTCGCGCCCGCACGTCGTGCGCCGTGGCATCGCTGTATGCGTCACAGTGCTGGTGGTGTCGGTGAGCATCTTCAGCACCATGATGGTGCTTGTCGCCGAGGGTTTCGTTCCTGGAAGCGAGGACATTGAGCCAGGCTGGCGCGGCGGCCTCGGCGCCCTGTTGGCTGCCGGGGCCGCCGTCGGTCTTGTCTGGCGGCACCGGTACCCGGAGTTCGTAACAGCAGCCGCCGTCGTACCGCCACTGATCTTTGTCACGGACGCTCTCGCGGCGTTGATCGCCCTGGCCGCGCTCGCCGCCGCGCGCCGGGATAACGCGCTCTGGATCGGCACCGCGGCGGTATACGTCGCCACGGCCGTCGCCGTCTGCTATGACGCCCGCAGGCACGTGGATTACTCGATCGTCCAGATGTTTGCGGGAGCTGAAACCGAAACCGAACGGGTCGACGTGCCGCTCTTCGCCATCTTGATCATCGCGGCGGTCATGACAGCGATTCCATTCGCCGTCGGAGTACTACGCGGTACCCGGCGAGATCTGACGCGCAGCACGCACGCGGAGCGTGAACTGTCCGGTGAGATGGCGCGAAGGAAAGAGCGGACCCGAATCGCCAGAGAGATGCACGACGTGCTTGGCCACCGGCTGTCGCTGCTCTCACTGCAAGCCGGTGCACTGGAAGTCAGCGACGACCACGAGCGTGTTACGGCGGTCGCCCGTAGCGTGCGCGGCACGGCGAAGCAGGCGCTCAACGACCTGCGGGAGGTGATCGGTGTGCTGCGCGACGGGCGGACCTTCGCGGGCGGCACGGTATCCAGCGATCAGGAAGCCTCGCCGCCAACGTTGGCCGATCTTCCCGAACTGCTGGACAACTCGCGTCGTGCAGGTCTCGCGATGAACGTCACGGTGCTGCTCGACGGAGCGTCGATGGCGCCTGCTCCGCTCGGGTCCGCCGCGTACCGGATCGTTCAGGAGGCGCTGACGAACGTACTGCGGCACGCACCAGGCACGGCTGCTGACGTGACTGTTCGGGGCAGCCCCGGCGTCGGCCTCAGCATCGAGGTGTCCAACCCGCTTCGCGGTGGCGCGGAAACGGTAGTGGGCGCAGGAACCGGGCTGCACGGTGTCGCCGAGCGGGTCACGCAGCTCGGCGGCACGGTCAGCTCTGGGCCGACGGATGAGGACGTGTTTGTCCTCGCTGCCTGGCTGCCGTGGCCGAAGGATCTTGACGGGGGTTCGCCTTAGCATGGGGTCGTGACGAACCGCGAATACGATGGAAATTCGGGCACGCAGCCGTTGCGGGTGTTGCTCGTTGACGACGACCCATTCGTGCTCAGCATGCTGTCGATGATCTTGGAGAGCAAGGACGACCTCGCCGTCGTCGCTCACGTCCAGGACGGTGACCAGGCAGTGACCGCGGTGACCAGTCATGCGCCGGATGTCGTGGTAATGGACATCCGGATGGCCAGGATGGACGGCCTGGCCGCCACCGCCGCCGTGCGCGCGCTGCCTCGTGCGCCGAAGGTTCTCGTGTTGACCAGCTTCGACCTCGATGAGTATGTCTTCGACGCGCTAGCCGCAGGCGCCAGCGGCTTCTTGCTCAAGGAGTCGGATCCGAGCGACATTATCAACGCGGTGCGGGTAGTCGCTGCGGGCAACGCCATGCTGTCGCCGAGCACTACCAGGGCGCTGATCGAACACTACGTCACCGCTCGCGCCAACCCGCGCCGCCGTGCGGCCGCGAGCAAGCGCGACGCACTCACCGACCGCGAGCGTGAGGTGGTCGTCGCGGTCGCGCACGGCAAATCGAACGCCGCCATCGCCGCCGAACTCTTCATGAGCGAGGCCACGGTCAAGACCCATATCACCCGGACGTTCGCCAAGCTTGACATCGGTAGCCGGGTGCAGTTGACGATCTTCGCTTACGAAGCTGGCTTGGTCGGTGTCTGATGCCGCGTGTTCTCGCTATTGGCGCTTCCACTTCGAACAGGACGTCGTTTCGAAGATCTGCCCGGCTCGAACCGTCACGGTGGCCGGTCCTTGGACGAGGTTGTTATCGATGATGTCGGCGTCGGCGCCCGTGCCGCTCTTGAACGCGTAGTAGCACGACCCGATGCCACCGGCAGCGGGTCCAGTGGTCTTGTAGGTGCCCGCTTTGATGTCCTCGCCGACGACGAAGACGCCATCCCCTGCCACGGTGTTCGCGGCGATCCGCCGCTCTTCCGCTCGAAGTGAGTTCTCACGTTTCTTCAGGCCGGACTCCCGCTTGTCGAGCAACTTTCCTCGCCGGTCGTGGTCTGCTTCACGTGCATCGAGAGCGGCGGCATCCTGCTCGATCTGCTGTTCGCGGGCGTCCAGTTGCTCGGCTCGCTCGGCGAGTTCTTGCTCCGTGTCGGCGGTCCGTTCTTTGGCCGTGTTGCGTAGCTGTGCCAGTTCAGTGAGTCTCGCCTGCACCGTTGGATTGTCGTCGGCTGGTAGCTGATTGCCCGCGATTCCCGCGCCAACGCCCGCCCCGACGAGGAAGATTACGACGAAGCCAACAAGCCAGCGCCAACGCCGGGGCTTACGAATGTCGGGTTCTGCTGTGAGGGACTGCTGGACATCCCATTCGGTCATCGGGATCACCTCACCTCGATGTGGTCTGGTAGTCCCCGTGCAGTCGCTGCTCGAACGTGGCCCGTAACGGCGTATGCCCGAATGATGCGCATCGGTAATGTCTCAGCGTCGCTGGCAGTCGAGCAGGCAGGCGAGGCGGGGCCGCTGGTCGCGTCGCCTACGTTCCCGCGAGGGGAGACACAGTCGTCGCCGGTTATCGCGCCGTGGCACCATGTGCGCCATGCCAACGCCCGAACAACCCGGCGACGACGGCAGGCACCTGCGGGCCGTGCCGGACGAATCGCAGCAGGACGACATCGACCTCGACGCCATGCGCAAGCAGCTCGAAGCGGCAGGCGCGCCAGCGGAGCTGCTGACCAGCCTCGACGGCGTGACGGACCCGGACGAGTTCCTCCAGCGGATCGCCGAGGCCATGCCGGAGCCGGACACGACGCCGGACGCCGTCATCGAAGGCTTCGCCGACCTGCTGACGCCGGAGACGACCCCGCTTGAGGCCGAGCTCGCGGGCGCCGACTTCCTCGGCATGGTGCGCAGGGCTGCCCCTGACGTCGACGTCACGCGCGAACTGCTCGCCGACCTGCTCGCGAGCGCCGAGAAGTCCGCGGAGCCGCACGGCCTCGCCATGCTGCGCGCGGTCGCCGCCGCTGGCGCACCCGGCGTGCGGGACGCCGCGAACGAGAGCGCCGCGAAGCTGTCCGCAGCTGGCGTCGCGGAGCCGCCGTGGCGCGACCGCCTCGGCAAGCCGGAGTTTGACCGGGCGTTCGGCTACCGCGACGACGACGGCGGCCAGGAAGCCATCGCCACCGTGTTCCACTATGACAACGCCGAGCACGCCGTCGTCGTCCTGATTGATCATGGCATGGGCGGCGGTGTGAAGGACATCTTCTTCAGCGACCAGACGCACGTCATCCGCAGCGAGTACGAGCGCGCGTCCGAGGCGATGGGCATCGAGCTGCACGACCACGGCCGCGCGCAGGCGCACCACATCCTCGCGTCCGCCCTGGAGCAGCCGTCCTGCGCTGAGCACGCCGAGCAGCTGGACGACGTCCTTGACTACCGCGACCTGCTGCGCCGCAGGGTAGAAGCCTTGGCGTAGCGCCGCAGCGTCCCCGAAGTCACTGCTTGGCCAGCCACCGGTGCAGCCGCGTCGCGAGCCGCACCGGCTGGTCGAGCTGGACCAGGTGCCCAGCGCCCTCGATCACCTCGAACCGTGCGCCGGGAATCGCCTCGGCCAGCGTGCGCCCTCGCTCCAGCGGGATCCAGGTGTCCTCCCGGCCCCACATCACCGTGACCGGCAGCGTCAGCTCGCCGTAGCGCGGCTCGATCTCGTCCGTGTACGCCTGGTCGGCCTGCGCGATCTGCCGGTAGAACGCCGCCTGCCCGACGTCGCCCAGCCACGGCGTCACCAGCATGTCCGACTGGTCCTGCGTGAGCCCGACGTAGCTCGCGCCGTCGACGTACGCCCGCACCGCGCCCTCGTGGACGGCGGGCGGCAGCGCCGCGAACACCGCCGCGTTGTCCCGCACCAACCGGAAGAACTCCGACCCCCACGGCGCGACCGCGACGACGTCGACCAGCGCGAGCGAGGCGTACTCCGCGCCGTGCAGCAGGTGCGCCCGCAGCGACACCGCGCCGCCGTAGTCGTGCGCGACGACGTGCGGCGCGGCCAGCCCCCAGTGCCGCAGCAAGTCGGCAAGCAGCTCGCCCTGCACGTCCAGCGACACGCGGTGTTCCGGGTCCATTGCGGACTCCCCGTACCCCGGCATGTCCCACAGGTAGCAGGTGAACTCGTCAGCCAACGACTCCGCGTACGGCAGCCACAGCCTGCTTGACCACGGCGTGCCGTGGCAGAACACCACGGCGGGCCCGCTGCCGATCCGTCCCCATCGGATCCGCCTGCCCCGCCACTCGAACGTCTCCGTCAACCCCATGCTGATCAGCGTACGGCGCACGGGCTCACGCGGCCGGGCGACAGCCGCACCACCAGGATGGGGGACATGCGCATTCACTCCGGGGACCACACCCTCGCCGCCGACCTCGTCACGCCCACGACGCCGAGCGGCGGTGGCCTGCTGTTCGTGCACGGCTACGCGAGTAGCCGCCGCAGGCAGACCCTCCGCGCGGAGGACGTCGCCAAGCGCCTTGGCCACACCGGCCTCGCCGTCGACCTCAGCGGACACGGCGACAGCCCCGGTGACCTGCGGCAGTGCACCCGCCAGGACCACCTTCGCGACGTCGTCGCCGCCTACGACGCGCTGGCCGCCGAAGGAGTCGAGCGGATCGGCGTCTGCGCCGCGAGCTACGGCGCGTACCTGTCCTGCCTGCTGCTCAGCGAACGCCCGGTGCGAAAGCTGCTACTCCGCGCCCCCGCGCTCTACATCGACACCGACGGCGACGACCCCGAGTCGCGGCAGCACCTGCGCGGGCTGATCGACACCAACGCCGCGCTCGCCAACCTCGCGGCGTTCGACGGCGACACCCTCGTGCTTGAGTCCGAACACGACGAGGTGATATCCCACGACTCCATCGAGGCATACCGGCACGCCGCCCGGCACGGCACCCACCGCGTGCTCGCTGGCGCGAAGCACGCCCTGACCGACGACGCCAGCAACACCGCGTTCCTCACCGAGATCGTCGACTGGTTCACCGGCCTCTGAATCGGCCCGCCGCGCCATGCCTGCGTGCACTCGCCGTCCGGTGGCGGCTAGCCTCGCCAGATGGCGAGGTACTTCGACGTCCATCCAGTGAACCCCCAACCACGCGCGATCGGCCAGGTCGTCGCGCTGCTGCGTGACGGAGGCCTGATCGCCTACCCCACCGACTCCTGCTACGCGCTCGGCTGCATGCTCGGCAACAAGCAGGGCCTCGACCGGATCAGGGAGATCAGGAAGCTCGACGACCGGCACCACTACACCCTGGTGTGCCGCGACTTCTCCCAGCTCGGCCAGTTCGCCGAGGTCGACAACACCGCGTTCCGCGCGATCAAGTCGGCCACCCCCGGCCAGTACACCTTCATCCTGCCTGCCACGCGCGAGGTGCCGCGCAAGATGATGCACCCGAAGAAGCGCACCGTCGGCGCGCGGATTCCGCGCCACCCCGTCCCCATGGGCCTGCTGGACGAGCTGGGCGAGCCGCTGCTGTCATCGACGTTGCTGCTGCCAGACGTCGAGGAGCCGATGACCGACGGCTGGCTGATCAAGGAGGAGCTGGACCACGTCGTCGACGCGGTGATCGACTCCGGCGAGTGCGGCACCGAACCGACCACGGTGATCGACTTCTCGCACGGCGAACCGGAGATCGTCCGGTACGGCGCTGGCGACGCCGATCGGTTCGAATAGCGACCGCACGCCGCATTTCACCGCAAGCGCGGCGGGTGAGCCACGAGGTTGTCGGTGAAGGCCGATATCCTCGCGGGGTGCGTTACGAGGTGCCCCTGGACATCGATCCGGCCGAGATCATCGAGGCGGTCGGTAGGGACACCTATGCCCGCGGCCTGAACTACGCACGTCAGGGCAGGGTCGAGCGGGCCGTGTACCGCGCGCGGGCCGGTGCGATCGTCGGCACCGTCAACGGCAACGCCCGCAAGCCCTACACCACCACCGCGCGGCTCGCCCCGGAGGGCGGGTTCGACCACGGCGAGTGCAGCTGCCCCGTCGGCTTCAACTGCAAACACGTCGTCGCGTTGCTGCTCTCGGCTGGCGAGGACCGCGAAACGCCTGGGGAGCAGGCCAGTTGGGAGCAGCCGCTGCAGGAACTGTGCGGCACGAAGCAGAGCGTCGCGTCGCACCCGCCGCTCGCCATCGAGCTGATGGCGTCGCGCGGCCTGCGCGGCAGGGAGCACAACATCTCCGCGCGGCTGGTGCGTCCCGGCAAACGCGGCGGCTGGGTCGCCGGTGACCTGAGCTGGACCCGGCTCGACTCGCTGCACCTCTACGGCGACTACGACGACGAGCAGATACGGCTGTTGCAGGAGCTGTACGCGCTCGCCCAACCGCCGGGCGGCGCGCGGTATCCCGGCCGCTACTACGGCTACTCCTCGGCCGACGACAAGTACCTCGACCTCTCGACGTTCGGCTCCCGCCAGCTCTGGCCGCTGTTGGAGCAGGCACGCGCCGCCGGGGTGCGGCTGGTGCACGGCACCCGGCGCGGCGAGCTGGACCCGGTGTGTGACGCCGAGGTGTGCCTCGACGTCACCCGCGCGAAGTCCGGCGGCCTCGACGTCACGCCGCTGCTGCGGGTGGACGACGGCGGCGCGGGGTTCCTCGACCGCGTCCAGCCCCGGCCGCTACGGTTCATCGGCCGCAACGGTCACGGCCTCGTCTTCACCGACAACGCCGCCGCCAAGGGCGATCCTGGCAGTTGGCCGTTGTGGCTGGCCAAGCTGGCGAAACCGGCGTCGGAACAGCTCCAGCAGCTCGTGCTCAACGGCCGCAAGCTGCCGATCCCAGCTGGCGGCGTCGACCGGTTCCGCGACGAGTTCTATCCCCAGCTCCGCCACACCGCCACCATCGTCTCCTCCGACGGCTCGTTCGCGCCGCCGGAGATCTCCGAGCCCGAGCTCGTGCTGACCGCCGACTACCGCGAGGGCCATGACCTGGAGCTGAGCTGGGCGTGGCGGTACCACATCGGCGACTCGCCGTTGACCATCCGATTGGACGGTCCGCTCGCGGAGAGCGGCGTGCGCGACCTGCCCGCCGAGCAGGCGGTCGTCGAACGGCTCGATCCCGCCCTGGCGCGGTTCGGGCTCGCGCGCGGCGGCCAGAGCCAGGTGCGGACGCTCCGCGACACCCGGCTCAGCGGCATCGAGACCATGCGGTTCACCACCGAGCTGCTGCCGCTGCTGTCCGACTCGCCCGACGTTGACGTCGAGGTCACCGGCGACCAGCCCGACTACCGCGAGGCGGGCGAGTCGCTGCGCATCGGACTGTCCACGGCGGAGTCCGACGGCAGGGACTGGTTCGACCTCGGCGTTTCGATCACCGTCGAGGGCCGCGAGGTGCCGTTCAGCGACGTCTTCAAGGGCATCGCGCGCAACGAGTCGCACCTGCTGCTGCCGGACGGCGCGTTCTTCTCGCTGGAGAAACCCGAGCTCCAGACGTTGCGGCGGCTGATAGAAGAGGCCCGCTCGCTCCAGGACGTCGACAGCGACACGCTCCAGATCAGCCGGTTCCAGGCCGACCTGTGGGGCGAGCTGACCGAGCTCGGCGTGGTGGAGAGCCAGGCGTCCGAGTGGCGGCGGCAGGTCGACGGGCTGCTCGCGCTCGGCACGCTCGACCCGCCGAAGCTGCCGAGGAACCTCAACGCGCAGCTCCGGCCGTACCAGGAGGACGGCTACGCCTGGCTGACGTTCCTGTGGCGCCATCAGCTTGGCGGTGTGCTCGCCGACGACATGGGCCTCGGCAAGACGTTGCAGACGCTGGCGCTGGCCAGCCACGCGAAAGAGACCAGCGGCGGCGACATCCCGCCGTTCCTGATCATCGCGCCCGCCAGCGTGGTGTCCAACTGGGCGGCCGAGGCGCACCGGTTCACGCCGGACCTCAACGTCGTGGGGATCGGTGAGACGCTGGCCCGGCGTGGGGAGTCGCTGGTCGACGTCTCGGCTGGCGCGGACGTCGTCGTCACGTCGTACACCCTGCTGCGGCTGGACTTCGAGGAGTACGAGAGCGTTGCGTGGTCCGGGTTGGTGCTGGACGAGGCGCAGTTCGCGAAGAACCACAAGTCGAAGGTGTACCAGTGCGCGCGGCGGCTGTCCGCGCCGTTCAAGCTCGCGATCACCGGTACGCCGATGGAGAACAACCTGATGGAACTGTGGTCACTGCTGTCGATCACCGCGCCGGGGCTGTTCCCGAACCCGACCCGGTTCAAGGAGTACTACTCGCGTCCGATCGAGCGCGGTGAGGCGCCCGAGCTGCTGGCGCAGTTGCGGCGGCGGATCAAACCGCTGGTCAAACGGCGCACGAAGGAGCAGGTTGTCGCGGACCTGCCGAGCAAGCAGGAGCAGGTGCTCGAGGTCGAGCTGCACTCGCGGCACCGCACGATCTACGACCGCCACCTCCAGCGGGAGCGGCAGAAGGTGCTCAAGCTGCTGGACGACGTCGACCGCAACCGCTTCACCATCCTGCGGTCGCTGACGTTGCTGCGGCAGCTCAGCCTGCACCCCGCGATGGTGGACGAGCAGTACGACGACGTGCCGTGTGGCAAGCTCGACGCGTTGTTCGAGCACCTGCACGAGGTCATCGACGGCGGCCACCGCGCGCTGGTGTTCTCGCAGTTCACCGGCTTCCTCAACCAGGTGCGCAAGCGGATGATCGACGAGGGCATCACCTACACCTACCTCGACGGCAAGACCCGCAACCGCGCCGACGTGATCGATCAGTTCAAGAGTGGCGACGCGCCGGTGTTCCTGATCAGCCTCAAGGCGGGCGGGTTCGGCCTCAACCTCACCGAGGCGGACTACTGTTTCCTGCTCGACCCGTGGTGGAACCCAGCCACCGAGGCGCAGGCCGTCGACCGGACGCACCGCATCGGGCAGACCCGCAACGTGATGGTGTACCGGCTGATCTCCGCGAACACCATCGAGGAGAAGGTGACGGCGCTGAAGGAACGCAAGGCGCAGTTGTTCGCGAGCGTGATGGAGGACGGCGGCGCGTTCAGCTCCGCCATGGACGCCGACGACATCCGCGCCCTGTTCGAATAAGGCGGGGCGGCCCGCCGCCGTCTCCCCGCGCCGCGCCGTGTTCCTCAAGATCCACATCGGTCGGGCGCCCACTGAGTGGATCATCAGACATCGCGGCGACACGTATCGCCGGAATGTCTCATGATCCGCGCACCGCGCACCGCGCACCGCGCACCGCGCACCGCGCACCGCGCACCGCGCACTGTGTACTGCGCGCATCGCTGCGCCCGCAGTCTGCCGCCGGAGCCCCGGAGTCGCCCAGCCCTACTGCGCCAGCTTCGCCAGCAGCTCGTACGACCGGCGGCGGTCGTCGTGCGCGTGCACCATCGTCGTCACCATCAGCTCGTCGGCCTGGGTGTCCTCGGCGAGCTGTGACAGCTCCCGGCGGACGGTGTCCGGCGAGCCGACGACGCTGCCCTTGCGCCGGTTGGACATGAACCGCTGTTCCTGCTCGTCGTACGGGTAGTTCGCCGCGAACTCGGGCGTCGGCAGTGGGATCGGCTTGCCCCGCCGCAGGCTCAGGAACGCGAACAACCCCGGCCCGGCGAGGTACTGCGCCTGCTCGTCGGTGTCGGCGCAGATCACGGACACCGCGACCATGGCGTGCGGCTTGTCCAGCACGGCCGACGGGCGGAAGTTGTCGCGGTACGCGGCGAGCGCGGGGAGGGTGTTGGCGGCGGCGAAGTGGTGCGCGAAGGAGAACGGCAGGCCCAACATCCCGGCGAGCCGCGCGCTGTAGTCGCTCGACCCGAGCAACCACACCGGCGGCTGGTTGCCCTCGGCGGTGACGGCGTTGACGCCGCGCGCGTCGTCGTGTTCGAAGTACGAGATCAGCTCGGTGAGCTGGTGGGGGAAATCGGCGGCGGTGAGCGAGGAGTTGCCCCGGACGGCGGCTGCGGTGCGCGGGTCGGTGCCGGGCGCGCGGCCGAGGCCCAGGTCGATGCGCCCTGGATGGAACGCCTCCAGCGTGCCGAACTGCTCCGCGACGACCAGCGGCGCGTGGTTCGGCAGCATGATCCCGCCGGACCCGACGCGCAACGTCTCAGTCGCGTTGGCGACCTGGTTGATCAGCACGACGGTCGCCGAGCTGGCGATGCCCGGCATGTTGTGGTGCTCGGCCAGCCAGTAACGGTGGTAGCCGAGCGACTCGACGTGCTGGGCGAGGTCGACCGTGTTGCGCAGCGCGGTCGCGGCGTCGGAGCCATCCGAGACCGGCGCGAGGTCGAGCACGGACAGCGGTACACCAGAGAATGCGGCCATACCTGCTGCCAACGCGCACGGACGTCGTGATCTTCCCGCGCGCCGCCCGGATCACCCGCGCGTCAGCCCGTGCGCGGTGACGGGAACGCCGTCCTGACGACGTCGAGGCACCAGCGCATGCGTTCGCGGTAGCTGTCAGGGTGGTCGCCCGCCTCCTGCGCGACCTCGCAACGGCAGGCCGTCGAGTCGTGCATGCGCAGCTCGGCCTCGATGGCGGAACGGAGATCGTCGGGCGATGGGGTCCCCTCGGCCCGCAGCTCGGTGCAGAACAGCACATGCGCCAGGTCGGCGTAGTCCCTCTCCACTGTCTCTGACAAAGTCGTCACCACTTTCACCAGTCACTCGCGGTGATCGTGCGGGCATGACGCGATCACATATCCAGTTAAGCTCGTGGTGGTGTGATGCGCGCCACCACGATGGGGTGTTCCCAGCATTCCCCTCTTGGGTGGCTATGTCGACCAGCGCGCGCCGGGGTGTCGCGAATCGTGTCCCCCGTTCTCGACGTCGTGTTCCCCGCTCCGTACTCCGAGATACGTAGTCAGTTGCGTAATTTCCCCGCTCCGCGCGCGTCTCGACGTTGAGAGGGTGCTTGATGTCCGGTCCACCCCCTCGTCAAACCGCCTCCAGCCGGGGCGGCGGCCGGACACCAAGCCAACCGTCGACACAAGGACACGCGATGACCACTGCGGGACGTCTGGTGTGGGGCAGGGACACCATCGCGGGCGCGATCACGCAGCACGGCGTCGGTGGCACCGGACGTCCGGTGCTGTTCCTGCACGGCTGGGGCCTCAGCGCACGCACCTACGAGCCCGCGTTGCGACGTCTGCTCGCGGTCGGTCGCCGGGTGTATGCGCCGTCGCTGCCCGGGTTCGGCGGCACCGCCCCGCTCGCGCAGGACGACGTGAGCCTGGAGTCGTACGCCGAGTGGGTGGCCGACTACGTGCACAGCGCGAACATCGACACGCCGATCGACGTCGTTGGACACTCGTTTGGCGGTGGCGTCGGCATCCGTCTGGCGCACGACGCACCGGACATGGTTGGACGGCTGATCCTGGTCAACGCCATCGGCGGATCCGCGTGGCGCGACGGACGCGGCGTCGTCCGGCCGATGGCCGAACGTCCGCTGTGGGACTGGGGCTTCCAACTGCGCAACGAGGTCCGTCCGAGCAGGCGTGCCGCGCTCGCGATGCCGAGGATCGTGCGAGAGGCCGTCCCCAACCTGGCGCGCAACCCCGGCGTCGTGTGGCGGGTGGCGAGCATGGCGCGCGCAGCCGACCTCGCGATCGAACTCGCCACGCTGCGACGTCGTCGGCTGCCGGTCACCGTGACCTGGAGCGACCGCGACACCGTCATCCCGTTCTCGTCGTTCGCCGCGCTGCGGGCCGCGCTCGGCGACCCGCACAGCGTCATCGTCTCCGGCGGCCACGGCTGGCTGATCGACGACGCCCGCCTGTTCGGCCAGGTGCTACCCGACCTCTTCGCCGAGCGGGACGACGAAAGCACGCGCCTTCCTGCGGCGTGAGGTGCTACGAAGGGATTCTTACTTGCGCCAGACGCAAGTCTGGATCCCTTCGTAGCACCGCTCAGAACGACCCGCAGTCACTCAACTGCGGGAGCCCGGCCACCCGCTGCTCCATCCAGAAGAACGCCGTCGTGGACGCTTCGAGGATGCCGCCGACGTGGGTGGGTGTCAGCATCGTCTTGAACCGCACGTTCGCGCCGCGTTCGCACCAGTCGAGCACCATCTGCCGTCCCTGCGCGTAGGGCACGATGTCGTCCAGCCTGCTGTGCGCGACCAGCGTCGGCACCGACGGCGCGCGGTTGCCGAGCCGCTGTTCGGCGACGACGGACTTGAACGGCTCCTCGTCCAGGTAGTCGCTCACCGGCCTGCCGTCCACCGTCAGGTCCTCCGAACGCATGAACGGGTACTTCAGCAGGGTCTCCTCGACGCACTCCTGCTCGATCTGCGCCCGCAGCTCACGCCCACGCTCGTTCAGCAGGTCGGGGATGCCCAGCTCCGGGTAGGCGGCGTCGAGGCCGACGATCGCGTAGCCCAGCAGTCCCGCCGCGTGGGAGCCGTCCAGGTGCTTGCCAACGGCGCCCTTGTCGGCGGGCGGCGCACCGACGTAGGCGCCCTTCAACCGCAGGTCAGGCGCGTAGGAGTCCGCGAGCTCGGCAGCGGCGGCCGACGCCTGGCCGCCCTGGGAGTAGCCCACCGTCAGCACCGGACCCGCGTCCGGTAGGTCCGCTTCCGGCAGCCGCTGTGTCGCCCGGACGACGTCCAGCACCGCGTGCGCCTCGGCCTCGCGGTTGACGTACGTGTGGTTGCCCGGCGTGCCGAGCCCCTGGTAGTCGGTGATCGCGATGCCGTACCCGCGCTGCAACAGCCCTTCGAGGAAGATCCCCTCGTACTCCAGTCCAGCGGCCATCCGTTTCGACGGCGCGCACGTGTCGCCAAGCCCCTGCGTGCCCGTCGCGAAACCGATGATCGGACGCGGACCAAGCCCGATCCACGGATACCTCGACTTGAGCACCGTCCCGGTGACGGCCATCGGATCGCCGTGCGTGTCGGTGGACAGGTACATGATCCGGTGGGCCTCGGCGTTCGCTTCCTTCAGCTTCAGCGGATCAAGGTAGAACGACGTCGGCTCGTGCCGGATCACGTCGCCCGGCTCGCCAGCGGGCAGCGGTGACGGGGGCTCGTAGAACGACGTCGCCAGCGCCGAACCGGGCGTTGCCGCGACGACGAGCGTCGCGAGCAGCGCCGCCAGCGCGACGCCGAGTGCCTTGCGCGGGGGGATACGCACGGTAGCTCCTCTCTGAGCGTGGTGGATGTCACCGTCGCCGTGGGCGATGTGTGGCGTCAACGCACCGCACTGCAGCTCAGGAGTATTTGTTCGGTTTGGACAAATTTCGGAGCAAGGCTGCGCAGCGGCGTAGTGCGACTGGGCGCACGTCAGCGGCGAGCGAACTTCAGCCGGGCGTCGTTCCAGCGCGACGACGTCCGCCAGCCGTGCATGGAGTCGATCTGCTGGTAGCCCAGCTCTGCCGCGACGTCGAACTCGCGGATCAGCCGGTTCATCCGGACCGTGATGTCACGGAGCGCGGGTGCGGTATGGATCGCGGCCGAGGCCGGCAGTGCCAGCACCGACAGCCTGGTGACGAGCCAGTTCACCATCGTGGCGGCGTCGGTAGCGCGTTGCGTGATGATCAGAAGCGGGATGGCGACGCCGGCGAGGCCGTTGCTCCTTGTATAGCCGATGCCGGTGCGGAGTGAGACTGCGGTGTGCGCGTCACGGTTCCCGTTAACCAGCGGTGCTTGCAAGCCTTGACCTTGAGCAAGCACGCCGTGCTAGGGTGCGTTAACTGTTACCAGTAGTAACACTCCTGGGCAACGTGGCCCGAAGGGAAGGTAGCGACGTGACTCGACGTGTGGTGTCCGACGACGGCGTGTCGCTCGCCGTGACGGAGAGCGGTTCGGGGGACGTGACCGTGGTCTGCGTGCACGGCTATCCGGACAACGGCTCGCTCTGGCAGCCGGTGGTCGACGCGCTGAGCGACCGGTACCACGTCGTCGTCTACGACGTCAGGGGAGCGGGCGAGTCGGAGAAACCCGCAGCGCAGTCCGCGTACCACCTGGACCGACTCGCGGCAGACCTCGCCGCCGTCGTCAACGCCGTCAGTCCCGACCGCCCGGTGCACCTGCTCGCGCACGACTGGGGCTCGATCCAGGCGTGGCACGCGGTCACCGGCGACGGGCTGCGCGGGCGCGTCGCATCGTTCACGTCGATCTCCGGGCCGTGCCTCGACCACGCGGGCGCGTGGCTGCGCTCCCGGCTGCGGCCGAGCGGCCTGCGCGAGCTGGTCCGGCAGCTCGCGCATTCGTGGTACATCGCGTTCTTCCAGCTCCCGCGCATTCCTGAGCTGGCGTGGCGCACCGGACTCGCGGGCCGTGCGCTGCAAGGCCTGGACGGTACCGGCACGCCACCGGACACCGGTGACGCCATCCGCGGCCTCGCGCTCTACCGCGAGAACATGCTGAGCCGCTTCTCCCGCCCCGCACGGCGGGAGGCCGACGTCCCGGTGCAGGTGCTCACTCCAGAGGATGACGGCTTCGTCACTCCGTCGGTGCAGACCGACATCGGGCGTTGGGTGCCGCGCTT
This sequence comes from Actinophytocola sp., assembly GCA_009377475.1. Taxonomy (GTDB): domain Bacteria; phylum Actinomycetota; class Actinomycetes; order Mycobacteriales; family Pseudonocardiaceae; genus Haloechinothrix_A. The sequence goes on along the minus strand of WHTY01000004.1, from coordinate 75,529 downwards.
GTGGACGCGCCGCGTGGCGGGCGGGCACTGGCTGCCGCGTGCGCGCCCGGACGTCGTCGCGCGCTGCGCGTCCGAGCTGATCGACCACGTCGAAGGCGCGCCGGAGCCATGGTCGTTGCGCCGCGCCAGGGTGACGTCCGAGGCGCGTGGCCGGTTCGCGCGCCAGGTCGCGGTGATCACCGGCGCGGGGAACGGCATCGGCGCGGCCACCGCCATCGCACTCGCCGAGGAGGGCGCGGATCTCGTGCTCGCCGACGTCGATGAGTTGGCGGTCACCCGGACCGCAGAGCAAGCCCGCCGCCACGGCGCCCGCGCACAGGCGGTGGCCTGCGACGTCTCGGACGCCAGCGCCATGGCCGACCTCGCCAAACAGGTCGCCGCCGAGTACGGCGCGCCGGACATCGTCGTCAACAACGCCGGGATCGGCATGGCCGGGCCGTTCACGCAGACGACGTTGTCGGACTGGGAGCGCGTCATCGACGTCAACCTGTGGGGCGTGATCCACGGCTGCAAGCTGTTCGCCGACCAGATGATCGCGCGCGGCGAGGGCGGGCACATCGTCAACCTCGCGTCGGCCGCCGCGTACCTGCCGTCGAAGCTGCTGCCCGCGTACGCGACGACGAAGTCCGCCGTGCTGATGCTGTCCGAGTGCCTGCGCGCTGAGCTGGGCCCGCACGGCATCGGCGTCACGGCGGCGTGCCCCGGGTTCGTGCACACGAACATTACGGCGACGGCGCGGTTCGTCGGCGTGGACGACGGCGAGCAGTTGCGTCGCCAGCGGGCGACGACGGCGGCGTACCAGCGGCGGAACTACCCGCCGGAGCGGGTGGCGGCGCGGATTCTGCGCGCGATCGAGCGCGACATCCCGCTCGCCCCGGCCGCCGCGGAGGCCCACGTCGGCTTGGCGCTGTCCCGGATGACCCCCGCCGCCGTGCGCGCCGCTGCCCGCCTGGACCTCACGCCAGGTGGGGCGGGGTGACGTGGGGCGCGCCCGCCGCGAGTCTCACCTTATTTGCCGCGAGTCTCACCTTGTTTGCCGCGAGTCCCGCGTTCTGGTGGCGCGAGTCCCGACTTCTCGTGCCGCGAGTTCCGCGATCGGGTGCCGCGAGTCCCACCTTGCCGTGTCGCGAGTTGGGATGTCCGGTGTAACTCACGCCGAACAAGGTGAAACTCGCGGCCAAAACGGTGAGACTCGCGCGGAATAAGGTGAGACACGCGGGTCAGGGGACCAGCACCGCCGCGCCGTTCACGCGGTCGGCGGCGAGGTCGCGGAGAGCGTGGGGTGCGTCGTCCAGCGCGTACGACGTCGTGCGCACCGACAGCCGGTGTCGCCCGGCGAACGCCAGGAACTCCCGCGCGTCCGCCCGCGTGTTGGCGGTGACGCTTCGCAGTTCCTTCTCGTAGAACAGGTGTCGCTGGTAGTTCAGGTGCTCGACGTCGGTGAGGTGGATGCCCGCGACAGCCAGCACCCCGCCCCGGTCCAGCGCCGCCAACGCGGGTGGGACGAGCGAGCCGACCGGCGCGAACAGGATCGCGGCGTCGAGCGGTTCCGGTGGTGCGTCGGCCGCCGCGCCCGCTGACGCCGCGCCGAGTTCCAGCGCCAGGCGTCGTGCCGCCTCGCTGCGTGTCAATACGTGCACGGTCGCGCCTTCGGCGAGCGCCACCTGCGTCGCGAGGTGCGCGCTCGCGCCGAAGCCGTACACGCCGAGCCGCCCGCCGCGCGGCAGCCCGGAACGCCGCAGCGCGCGAAAGCCGATGATGCCTGCGCACAACAACGGTGCCAGCTCGACGTCGGAGTACCCGGACGGCAGCGGGTGCGCGTAGGCGGCGGGCACCGTGACGTAGTCCGCGTAGCCGCCGTCGGCGTCCCAGCCGGTGTACGTCGACTTCGGACACAGGTTCTCCGCGCCGCGAAGGCAGTACTTGCAGCGTTCGCACGTGCCGCGCAGCCACGCGACGCCGACGGTGTCACCCACGACGAATCCAGGCGCGCCCTCGACCACCTCGCCGACGACTTCGTGACCAGGCACGACGTCAGGCTGGTGCACCGGAAGGTCGCCCTCGGTGACGTGCAGGTCCGTGCGACATACGCCGCACGCACGCACCCGCAGCAGCAGCTCGTCGTCCGCCGGTGTGGGCACCGGTTCGTGCGAAAGCCGCAACGGCGCGCTGGTGATCGGACCGGGCCGGTGCACGCGCCACGCGCGCTGGGTCGCCATGACGTCCAGTGTTGTCGCGCGTCGGTGTCTGGTGCCAGTCGCGGCTATCGTTACGTCGTGGCATTCACCGGCTTCGGCGAGGCCGTCGTCGACTTCTACGACGGCCTGCTCGCGGACAACTCGAAGGCGTATTGGGAGGACAACCTCGACGTCTACCGGCGCGACATCCGCGCGCCGATGGAAGCGCTGCTCGCCGACCTCGAGGTGGAGTTCGGGCCGGACTTCGGCATGGGCAAGGTGTTCCGCCCGCACCGCGACGTGCGCTTCGCCAAGGACAAGAGCCCGTACAAGACGCACTGCGGCGCGGTGATCGAGGCGGGCAGGGGCGGCGGCGCGTACTACGTCGAGGTGTCATCCGAAGGGATGATGGTCGGCGGCGGGTGTTTTCACCTGCAGTCCGACCAGATCGCGCGGTTCCGGCAGGTCATCGACACCGACCTGCACGGACCCGAGCTGGAGCGGATCGTCGCCACGCTGCGCGAGTCCGGCTGGGAGATCAAGGGCGAACAGCTCAAGACCAAGCCGCGCGGCTACTCCGACGACCACCCGCGCATCGACCTGCTGCGGCACAAGTCGTTGTACGCGGTGCAGCGGTGGGAGCCGGACGACACCCTGCACGAGCCCGCCTGTCTCGACCGCGTCCGGCAGTCGTGGCGCGAGGTGCGGGATTTCAACGCCTGGGCGGCGGACCACGTCGGGGTGAGCGAGCAGCCACGCAGGCGTTGAGGCGACGGCACCGGCAGGGCGGCGTCCGAAACTAAGGCGTTGTGGCGAAACGGATCGCCACAACGCCTCAAGATCGGCGCGGCGAGTGCGAGCGCCGCGGCCGGTGCGAGCGGCCGGCGGCACGACGGCGCCCGCCGCGGCAGACGTGCGGAGCCGCTAGCGCCCGCGCCAGACCGGGTCGCGGCCCTCCGCGAACGCCCGGACGCCTTCCGTCGCGTCCTCGGAGAACAACGCCACCGAGGCGACGTCGGTCTGCTTGTCCCACACCTCGCCGTCGCGCCACTCCGCGCGTTCGTCGATGATCCGCTTGCTCGCCTCGATCGCGAGCGGCGCGTTCGCAGCGATGGTCGCCGCAAGCTCGAGCGCGACGTCCTTCGCGGAACCCCGCGTGACCAGCCGATTCACCAGACCCAGCTCATGCAACCGCTTCGCGGGCAGCGGGTCGGCCGTCAACGCCAACTCCAGCGCGGAGTTGCGCGGCAGCCGCTCCGACAGCCGCAGCAGCCCACCGGGCGCCGCGACCAGCCCACGCTTCGGCTCCGGGATGCCGAACTCGGCGTCGTCGGCCGCCACGATCAGGTCGGACGCCAGCGCCAGCTCGAACCCGCCCGCGTGCGCGTAGCCCTCGACGGCCGCGATCACCGGCTTGCGCGGCGGTCGCTGCGTCATGCCGAGCGGACCCCGGCCCTCGGTCAGCGGGTACTCGCCCCTCGCCGCCGCCTTGAGGTCCATGCCGGAGCAGAACGTGCCGCCCGCGCCGGTCAGCACCGCGACGCGCGCGTCGTCGTCCGCTTCGAACGCGTCGAGCGCCCGCTCCAGCGCCTTCGCCGCCGCCAGGTTGATCGCGTTCCGCGCCCTCGGCCGGTTCAGCGTGATCACGTGGACGCCGTTCGCACGCTCCACCAGCACCGGCGGCGGTGGCGGCGCGGGCAGTGGCGCCGGCATCCGGTCGATGACGCGGCACGTCTCTGAGCCTTCGACGTCGATCGTCCAGCCGAGCGGGTCCGACGTCGCCATGACGTCCACGACCTCGGGATCCTTGCTGCGCACCAACACGCGGCTGCCGTCGCGGGTGAGCGCGCTGATGATGACGGCCTCCGGCTCGCCGTCCCGCGTGTACGGCACGGTGTACGACTCGACCACGGCAGGACCGGTGTGCTGCTGCACGACCGGCCTCGGCTGCGGGCGCTCCACCAGCGGTTCCGCGTCGATCTGCCGGAACGCCTGCTTCGGTGGCGTCGCGGAGTAGACGCCGATGGCGTGTTTGGTGATGTACCAGCCGAGGCCGGTGGTCAGGCCGTAGTCGTCCGGGTTGTCGCGCAGGATGGGAACCATGGTCGCCAGCGAGTGCCCGGTGTAGTTGTTGCCCGGCCCGCCAGCGAACGTCAGCCCGCCGGTGACGGTCAGCGGCCGATCCGCATCGGACGGACACAGGCCCAGCTCACGCGCCGCGATCTGCACGGCGGACGGGAAACACGAGTACAGGTCGATGTGCCGGACGTCCTCGATGGACAGTCCGACGTGGTCGAGCGCGGCGCGTCCGATGGCGTTGATCGCAGGCGACGCCGCCAGCTCGGCGCGTTCCGACACGAACCACTCATCCTTGGCATGCGCTCCCGCGTGGGGAAACACCCAGCGCCCGGACGGAATCCCGGCCTCCTGCGCGGCAGCCGCGCTGCACATGATGACGCCGCTGGCCAGGTCGACCTGGAGATTCGCGGTGAGCAGCTTCGGATACGGCGAGGACACGTGGCGGTTTGCGTCCGATGTGGACGTCAACTCGTCCGCGGTGAACGACTGCGGCTGCCAGGCGTACGGGTTCCGCGCGGCCACCGCCGAGAACCGCGACCACAGGTCGGCGATCTCGCGCAGGTGCGCCTCGGGCGTGGTGCCGAACCGGGCCCGCACCGCGTTCTCCAGCAGCGCGTAGACGTAGATCGGCGCCATCAGACCGACCGCCGTCTCGGCGTCGTTGTTCGCCTCGCCCTCGGCACCGATCACGCGGCGGGGCGCGATGTCGTTCGGCTGCTCCGGCCAGTCCGGCGACTCGCCTCGGCGCTGCGCCTCCACAATGGACGAACCGGACTCCGCGCCGGAGATCAGCACGACGTCGGCGAGGCCGTCGGCGATGCACTGCGCGCTGTCGTTGACCAGCCGCTGCGCGCCGTCGCCGCCGAACCGGGCGGAGGCCACGGTCTCCCGGGGCGACGCGCCGACGGCGTCCGCGACGAGGCGTGCCTGGTCGTTGTAGGCCCACGACGCGCTGGACATCGCCCGCACGGAGTCCGCTGTGGACAACAGCCGCTCACCGGCGCCGCTGTCCTCGGCGGCCTTGCGCAGGGCCTTGACCGCCAGCGTCGCGGGATCGGGCAGCTCGCCGTTCGGCGACGGCCGGTGCACGACCTGGCCGACGCCGACGATCACCGGCGTGCGCGGATCGAGCAGCGCACCGGAGTGGTGCCGCACCGGCTCGCCGCCATCGGGACGCAGCACCGACAACGGCTCGGCGTCCTGCGCTGGCGCGCTCGCCGTGGCGGACGTCGTCGCGCCGCCGAACAGTTCGGCGAGCTGCCGCAACGAAGTGTCCAGTTCGGACGAAAAGCTGCGCGCGGCTGACGTCCCCATCGGACCCTTGAGCGGATCGCCGCCGAGTCCACAGTCGACCCACACCGTCGTGCCCTTTGTGGACGGTTCTACCTGGTAGCTCAGCCCGACCAGCGCGCCCATCGGGCCGGTGCCGGTCAGTTCGATCGACGTGTCGGTCAGGTCGCTGACCGTCCACCGGACGTCGATCGGCATGCCCATGATCTTCGTCTTCTGCACGAACGACGCCGAGAGTTCCGGCCGGGAAGGCGCGCCGTCGCGCCAGCCGCCGTGCACAGTCAGCCATTCGCCGTAGCGGGAGAAGTCGGTGGCCAGCGCGAACACCTCGGCGGGCGACGCGGCGATCTCGATGCCAGCAGTGAGCGTGTGGTCGTACGCAGCGATCGAGTCGGGCACGGTGTGGTCGCCGCTGGGTGCCGACCGCCGCTGACTGGCGAGCGACGACACCAACGCGCGCGCGACCGTCACCGCCGTGCGTAGCCGAGCCCGGGTGCTAGCCATCCGTCCTCCTTCGTGAGCCGTAGTCGCCGAACGGGTCGTCGCGCTCCCGCACCGCCTGCCGGAAGCCCGCTTCTGTCGCTCGGGCAACGAAATCTTTGCCTTCCTTGGTGTGCCGCGCGACGCCGTCGAACAACGTGCCGAGCGTGCGGCTGGACGCCAGCCCCATGTTCTCCGCCGTCTGGTTGCACAGCAGCTTCAACATCTGGAGCTGGTTGGTCGGCACCTGCGCCATCCGCCGCGCCAACGACGTCGCGCGGTCCAGCAGCTCGTCGTCCGGGACGCACTCCAGGATCAAGCCGACGTCGGCGGCCTCGGGCGCGGGGATCTCGTCCCCGGTCAGCAGGTAACGCTTCGCGCGCTCGAAGCCGAGCCGGTACACCCACATGGCGGTGGTCGGCGTCCCCCACACGCGCGAGGGCGGGTAACCGAACGACGCGCCCTCGCCCGCGATCACCATGTCCGCGCAGAGCACCATGTCGGTGCCGCCCGCGATGCACCAGCCGTGCACCGCCGCGATCGTCGGCTTGGTGGCGTACCAGAGCTTCATGTAGGTGTCGACGAACGTCGACATCAGCCGCATGTCCATGGCGGAGTCCCACACGCGGTCCGATGTGGACTCCTCGGCCTGCATCTCGGTGGACCAGTCGAGCCCGTATCCCGCGCAGAACGCCGGTCCGTCCGCGCGCAGCAGGATCACGCGGACGTCCGGGTCGGCGTCCGCCTCGTCGATGGCCCGCGCCAGCTCGTCGCGGAGCTGCGGCGTGATGGTGTTGTACGCCTCGGGCCGGGCGAGGACGATCGACCGCACGCCGGCCTCAGTCTCGGTGCGCAGCGTCTCAGGCACCGACCGGACTCCCGCGCTCGATCAGCGTGGCGGTGTCGACGCCGGTCGGCAGGGTGCCGAACGCGATGCCCCAGTCGCCGCCGAGCCGCGACGCGCAGAAGGCGTCGGCCGCAGCGGCGTTGCCGTGCTTGTGCAGCCACGCGCCCTGCAACACCATCGCCATCAGCTCGACGACCTGCCGCGCCCGGTACTGGACGTCGTCCAGGTTGCTCAGTTCCTTGCGGAGCCGCGCGACCGCGTCGTCCAGCCTGCCGTCCACACCGGACGCCGTGTCCAGCTCGGCGAAGAACGCCTCCACGGTGGACGGCTGCTTCGCCATGGCACGCAAGGCGTCCAGCGCGGCGACGTTGCCAGATCCCTCCCAAATGGACATCAACGGCGACTCGCGGAACAGCCGTGGCATACCAGACTCCTCGACGTAGCCGTTGCCGCCGAGGCATTCCAGCGCCTCCGCCGCGTGCGCGGGCGCGCGCTTGCACACCCAGTACTTCATCACCGCGAGCCCGATGCGGCGCAGCAGCGACTCGTGCTCGTCGCCCGCGAGCGACTTGTCGACCGCGCCCGCCAGCCGCATCGCGGACACCGTCGCGGCCTCGGCCTCGACCGCGAGGTCTGCGAGGACGTTCGTCATCAACGGCTGGTCGATCAACGTCGTGCCGAACGCGCTGCGGTGCCGCGCGTGGTGCACCGCCTGGAGCACCCCGGCGCGCATCCCCGCCGCGCTGCCGAGGGTGCAGTCCAGCCGCGTCAGGTTGACCATCTGGATGATCGTGTTGACGCCCTTGCCTTCCTCGCCGACCAACCAGCCGAGCGCACCGTCGTACTCGATCTCGGACGACGCGTTGGAGCGGTTGCCCAGCTTGTCCTTGAGTCGTTGCAGGTGGATGGCGTTGCGGGTGCCGTCGGGCAGCACGCGGGGCAGCAGGAAACAGGACAGCCCGCCGGGCGCCTGCGCGAGCGTGAGGAAGACGTCCGACATCGGCGCCGACGTGAACCACTTGTGCCCGACGATGCGGTAGCTGCCGTCCGGGTTCGGCCGTGCGGTCGTCGTGTTCGCGCGGACGTCGGAGCCGCCCTGCTTCTCGGTCATCGACATGCCCGCGATCAGGCCGCGCTTCGTCGTCGGCTCACGTAGGCCGAAGTCGTACACACGCGCGGCGAGCAACGGCTCGTATGTATTCGCGAGGTCCGGCTGTTCGCGCAACGCAGGCACGGCCGCGTACGTCATGGAGATCGGGCAGATGTGACCCGGGTCGGTGAGCGTCCAGACGAAATTCTTCGCCGCGCGGACGACGTGCGCACCGGGCCGGTCGTCCGCCCACGGCGCGGCGTGCAGGCCGTTCTCCACGGCGACCGTCATCAGGTCGTGCCAGTGCGGGTGGAACTCGACCTCGTCGATGCGGTGGCCGTAGCGGTCGTGCGTGCGTAGTATCGGCGAGTTCTGCTCGGCAAGACGTCCCCACTCCTGCGCCTGCTCGCTGCCCGCGAGCCTGCCGAGCTGGTGCAGCTCGTCGGTGGCCCAGTCGGCGTCGACGGTGGCAAGGCCGTCCCACATCGCCGGGTAGGCGGCGGCGTCGAAGCCGTACAGCGGCTGCGCCTGGTTGGTGACTTCATGCGTGGGTGGCATCGGACGCTCCTAGTGCGCGGAGGGTGAAGGTGACGAACGCCGGGATGACGTCGGGTTCGGCCGCGCCGTCCACGAGCGGGCCGATCAGTGCCTCGCCGCCCGCCCCGACCAGCGCGGCGGCGGTGAGTTGGGGGTCCTGCGGCGGCAGCACGCCGGCGGCGACGCCCTCGGCGATCCGCTCGGCGAAGATGTCGCGGAAGCATTGGCGGAAGACCAAGCGTTCGGCGTCGACGGCCGGGTCGACCGGCTCGGCCAGCAGCGCGTACGCCAAGCGCGGCGCCTTGAGCGCGCGGCGCGCGAAGGTCTCCATGACGGCAACGATGCGCTCGGTCAGACCGCCGTCCCGGTTGGCGGCTTCCTCGACGGCGGCGACCTCGCGGCTCACGACGGTGCGGAACAGCTCGACGGCCAGCGCGGACTTGCTGGGGAAGTGCCGATACAGCGTGCCGGTGGCGACACCCGCTTGCGCCGCGACGGCGGACATCGAACAGCCCGCGTAGCCGTCCTTGCTGAGCACGGCGGTCGCGCCGTCCAGCACGGCTTGCCGTTGGGCGTCGAGTCTGGCCTGCACCGCAGGCGTGCGCCGGTAGGCCATGCAAGAAGTGAAGCACGGATTCACTGCTTCATGCAAGACTGGTCCCAGCCGACGATGAGGAGCGAGCGATGACAGATCAGGTACGTGTCGAACGCAGCGGCCCGGTGACCACGGTGGTGCTGTCCCGGCCGGGAGCGCGCAACGCCGTCGACGGGCCAACGGCCGCCGCGCTCGCCGAGGCATTTCGCGCGTTCGACGCCGACGACGAAGCGCGGGTCGCGGTGCTGTGGGGCGAGGGCGGGACGTTCTGCGCCGGGGCCGATCTCAAGGCGATCGGCAGCGACCGGGGCAACCAGGTCACCGAGGACGGCGACGGCCCGATGGGGCCGACCAGGATGCGGCTCAGCAAGCCGGTCATCGCGGCGGTGTCCGGACACGCCGTGGCGGGCGGGCTGGAGCTGGCGATCTGGTGTGACCTGCGGGTCGTGGAGTCGGACGCCGTGTTCGGGGTGTTCTGCCGCCGCTGGGGTGTGCCGCTGATCGACGGCGGCACGGTGCGGCTGCCTCGGTTGATCGGGCGTGGCCGCGCGCTGGACATGGTGCTCACCGGACGTCCCGTGGATGCCGCCGAGGCGCAGGCGATCGGACTGGCCGACCGCGTGGTCGAGCCGGGCGCAGCGCAGGCGGCGGCCGAACGGCTCGCCGCCGAGATCGCGTCGTTCCCGCAAGCGTGTCTGCGCAGCGACCGGATGTCGCTGCTGGCGCAGGAGGGAGTGTCCGAAGAGGACGCGATCCGCGACGAACTTCGCCACGGCGTCGGCGTCCTCGGGGAAGCCGTCGAGGGTGCGGGGCGGTTCGCGGCGGGCGCCGGGCGGCACGGGTCGTTCCGGGACCTGTGAGCGGTGGGCGCGGTGAACGACGCCTTCGCTGCGTGGGCGCGGTGACTTCGCCAGGCAAATGGCCGCGAAAACCAGACACAACGCAACGAACCCGGCTCGAATCGCGCAATATCCCTGGCGAAGCAGTGAACGACGGTGAGCCCGTACGGGCTGAACGCTACCGTTAGCAGGTGATCTAGCCTACCGTTCGCATGTGCCCCGCTCACCCCACCACGCAGCGGAACCCGGTGTCCTCCGCGACGACGTCGGCGGCGGCCTCACTGGCGCGGAACGGCGCGCAGTCGCTGACCGGATACGCGAACGACCCGCCCTTACGCAGGTAGCTGCCGGGCGAGCCGACCGTTGTCGACCACTCCCAGACGTTGCCGCACAGGTCGAGCACGCCGAACGGGCTGGTGCCTGCCGGGTAGGCGTCGACAGGCGTCGTCGTGCCGACGCCGGACTCACGCGCGTTGCAGTGCCGCGCGCTCTCGTGCCCGCCCCAAGAGTAGACGTCGCCGTGCGCGCCGCGCGCCGCCTTCTCCCACTGCGCCGCGGTCGGCAGCGCCTTGCCTGCCCAGGTCGCGTACGCCTGCGCGTCGTGCCAGCTCACCGAGACGACGGGGTGCGTGCCGCGCGCGTCGACGTCGTCGTCCCATCGCGGCGGTCGTCGATGCCCGGTCGCCTCGATGAACCGCGCGTACTCGACGTTGGTCGTCGGCAGCGTGTCGATGTAGAAGCCTGGCAGCCACATCGGTTGGTTGTCCGGCCCCGACAGGAAGGTGCCCGCTGGCACCAGCAGCATCCGCTTGCCGTCGGCGGGATGGCGGAACACCCTGCCGCCAGGCTCGTCGGTGTCCTCCAGCCCGGTCGACGTCGCCACCAGCAGCGAGAACCGGGCGCGGACGCCGGCGTTGGACTGGGCGAGCGAGGTGTCCAGCGCTGCCTGGTTGACCGGGCGCGGATGGATGCGTTCGCCCGCCGCCTCCCAGCGCGAGACGATCCGGGAGCTGACGCCGAGATGCGCCGCGAACTCCCGGACGCTCATCCGCTTGGCCATGCGCAACGCGCGAACTTCCTTGCCGGTCCAGTGCCGAACCGTGGTCATGTGCCCCCTTGGCCCGCCTGATCCACGCTGATCAGGTGCTGACGATGAATTGCGTGCGCCAGTAAAGCACCAGGTCACGGGCTTGCCTGGCACCAAACGAACCGACGCTCCGGCAAGTTCAGCGGAAGTTCGACGCAAGGTCGGCGGAGGTGCGTAACGGTGCGGGGGCACTGGACGCCGGTCGCGCTTGGTTGCGGATCAGCCTAGGAACGGCCACGACACGCGACGTGGATTCCGGGGCGCGTCGGGCGAATTGACCCGCGAACGCTTCCACTCGCAGGCCGACAAGGGGCCACCGGCCTGCGAGTGGTCCATACGTAGGGGGTTTCGTAGTTTCCGGGGTGTATTCGCCGCCCGGAACTGTCAGTCTTGGGACGTCCGGTGTTCCTGGCTTTCCCCGACGGGCCAGGAGCACCGGGTGCGTGTCACCAGTTCGCCGGGTTGCGCGCCGCGAGGTTGGCGAGCATCTCCCTGCCGCGTTCGGCGTTGCGCGGCTGGCACAGCACGTCGTAGCGCTGCGCGACGAGCTGGCTCGTCGAGGTGAAGTCCCGCTGTCCGCGCTGTGAGCCGTAGCCGACGGCGGCGAACACCATCGCGAAGCCCATACCAGCGACCAGACCGATCACAATGGGGGTGAGGCCAGCTTCGGGAGAGAACAAACTCAAGAGCAACCCGACGAAGAGCCCGAACCATGCGCCGGAGAGCGCGCCACGCGTCAACACCTTGCCCCAGGTGAGGCGGGCGGCGATGCGCTCGACCAGCATCGGTTCCACGCCGACGATGGTGACGTCCGCGACGGGGAAGTCCTCGTCGGCGAGGTGGTCAACGGCGTGCTGGGCTTCCGCATACGTCTCGTACGAGCCGATGGGCCAGCCACTGGGCAGCGCGGGCAGGTTCCTCGGCTGGTTCTGTGCGAATGCGGTTGTCATGGGTTGTCCGCCTTTCAGCGAAAGGGTCCGTCGCCCATCCCAACGTACGAGCGCGACAGGAAATGCCCGATGCGCGCGATTTCACAGGCGCGTCTCAGGAACCAGCAGGTCATGGCGCTGCTCGGGATGCGGCTCAGCCGACCTCGGAGTGGTTCTGGCGGTGGGCGCGACGCCGGAAGTGGCGCTTCAGCCAGCTCGCGTCGAAATCGGCGACGGCGGGTCCGAAGGCCATGGCGAGCAGGACGGCGATGCCGAGGATGGCGCCTGCCCACGTCAGGATGGCGCTGAACATCGGCTTCCTCCAGGATCGGGTGGTTCAGCCGTGCGGTTGTCCGTCAGCCGCACGACTGCGTGCAGCCTCAAGAGTCGGGCCACACAGCATGCCTCCGGTATAGGCCAAAGGACTGGAAATCAGGGACTTAGTTCCCCCGTTCGAACCACAACAGTCCCACGGACGGCGCAACGGCACGGCTAGCGCGTAGTCGACGCGACGAGCTCCACCAGGGCGCCGATCAGCTCGGGTCCGTCCAGCAGCACCCGGTCGTTGTGGCCCGCTCCCTCGACCGCGACTCGCCGCATGTCCGCCGCCGCCGCCACCTGTTCGCTCAGCGCGGGCGGCACGATCGAGTCGTCCGTGCCGTAGACGACGACCATCGGGACGTCGTCGAGCGCGGACACGTTGTCCGCCACGGGGTAGCGGTCCTTGAGCAGCAGGCGCACCGGAAGCCACGGGTAGTGCTCCGAGCCGACGGCGGCGAGGTCGGGGAACGGTGACCGAAGCAGCATCCCGGCCGGTGGATGTTCGGTCGCCAGTTCGCTGACGACGCCGCTGCCAAGGCTCTCGCCGAAGTAGAACAGCCGCTCGCGCGGCACGTCGCGTTCCGAGACGAGGTAGCCATAGGCAGCCCGGACGTCGCGGGCGAGGCCGTCCTCGGTGGGGTCGCCCTGGTTTCCGCCGTAACCCCGGTAGTCGAACAGCAGGACCGAGATGTCGTGCCGCGTCAACGCCCGGGCGAGGTCGACGCGGCCGCCCCGGTTGCCGCCGTTGCCCTGCGCGACCAGCACCACTGGCGAGGTCTCGGCGTCCGCCGCGCCGTCGGTGCCGGCGTCATTAGCCGAGCCGTTGGCGGGGAAGAACCACGCCGACAGCGCGAGCCCGTCGCTGGTGTGCAGCGTGACGTCCTCTCCGCCGGGCAGCACGTCGGACGCGCTCGGTAGCGGGCCGGGCGACGGGTGGTAAATCAGGCTGCGCTGCGCGACATACATGCCGCCGACGATCGCGCCCAACACGCCCATCAGCACCACCACTACGAGGAGGATCCGCTGCATCACTGCAGCGTCTCACGACGGACAGAGGCCAGCGCCACACCGGCACAGCGCGGCCACACGGCCCCGCGACCGCCGTCAGCGCCGTCAGCGCCGCAGGGCGCTACAGCTTCCGCAGCCGCACCCGGTTGATCGAGTGGTCCGAGTCCTTGCGCAGCACCAGCGTCGCGCGCGGGCGCGTCGGCAGGATGTTCTCGATCAGGTTCGGCTCGTTGATCGTGGTCCACAGGTGTTCGGCCTCGACGCGCGCTTCCTCGTCGTCCAGGCCCGCGAAGTGGTGGAAGTGCGACTCGGGGTCGGCGAACGCGGTGTCGCGCAGCGTCAGGAAGCGGTCGATGTACCACTGCTTGATGTCGTCGGTGTGCGCGTCGACGTACAGCGAGAAGTCGAACAGGTCGGACACCGCGAGCCGGGGGTGCGGTTGCAGCACGTTCAGGCCTTCGACGATCAGGATGTCCGGCCGACGGACGACGTGTTCCTCCCCGGCGAGCCGGTCGTAGAGCTTGTGCGAGTACACCGGCGCGCCGACCTCGTCCGCGCCGGACTTGACATCGGTGACGAAGCGCAGCAGCGCCCTGCGGTCGTAGCTCTCCGGGAAGCCCTTGCGGTGCATGATCCCGCGCCGGATCAGTTCGGCGCGCGGGTACAGGAAGCCGTCGGTGGTGACGAGGTCGACGCGCGGGTGGTCGGACCACCGCGCGAGCAGCGTTCGCAGGATGCGGGCGGTCGTCGACTTGCCGACCGCGACGCTGCCCGCGATGCCGATGACGAACGGGACCTTGGTGCCTCGGGTGTCCTCACCGAGGAACGTCGTCGTCACCTCGTACAACTGCTGTCGGGCGGCGACCTGGAGGTTGATCAGGCGGGACAGCGGGAGATAGACGTCGGCGACCTCGGCGAGATCGACTTGCTCGCCGAGTCCGCGCAACCGGACCAGTTCCTCCGCTGTCAGCGGCAGCGGCGTCGACCGGCGAAGCTCGCGCCACTGGTCCCGGTCAAGCTCGACGTACGGGGACAGCTCGCGCACCCTCGCCATCGAAGCCTCCCTTGGCCTCACCGATCAACACTGCGATGGGATTCGATGAAAACAGCAAGCTGCCCTGCCGTATCGGCGCTGTGACCAACGGCACCGAATTCACGCGGTTCTCACACGCCAGTGTCCGCCGGATTCGTCGTTTTCCGCAAGGTGATCACCAGGTGTTGTGACGTCTGGTGAGCAGGGTGCCACCGGACGTCGAGGCGGAAACGACCCTTGTCGACCTGGGCCGGAGCTGTCGATTCGCTCAGGCGGTCAACTGGCCGAACACCTCGTCCCACGCCGCCGCCACCTGCCGCGCGCAGTTCGCCGGTGCGACACCGCCGACGCCGGTGCCGAGGCCGGGCATCGCGATCACGTCGATGGCGCCCCGCGCGCTGACGCCGTGTTCCACCTCGCCGCCGCGCCAGAACTCGAACACCGCCCGCGCGGCGAGGTAGGGGTGCACCGTGTCGGCGGGCAGCCACTCGCCGGGGTTGCGCATTGTCGGCGCGCTGATCAGCCACGCGGGTTGCGGCTCCCCTGTCGGCACGACGACGGCCTGCCCGACCGGCAGCTCCCCGCCGTGATACGTCAGCACCGCGCTGCGAACGTGCTGCTCAACGCCCGGAAACGCACGGGAGTAGATCGCGTCGATCCCGCCCCGCATCCAGCCCTGCGAGTTGGCGGGGCTGACGACGGCGTGCGCGGAAACGTCGAGCACCGAACCCTGGTGCACCCGGACCCGGGCACGCCCCGTCGTCGCGACAAACTGCCACGCTTCGGTCATCGCCTCGTCGAGCGCGCACAGCACCAATTCCGGGCACATCCGGTGTACCCGGTCCTCCGTACCACTGTGGGTTGTCCCCGATTCGGTGGTCACGGCTCCAGTGTGACAAAAATTTGCACAGGGTGTAACCGGTGACGTGCCCTTCGCTGCCGTGCCATCCAGGTGAGGTACCCCACGTACGCGGAGTTATCGCCGCTACTCCACCCGGGGTCTACCTGACGGCCATCCGGGCTTAGCGCGTCCGGCTCTCGCTGCGTAACCTTTGCACGTGACCCGGATTGCCTATTTCGGCCCGCAAGGGACGTTCACCGAGCAGGCCGCGCGCTCCCTCGCCGAGGGTGAACTCGTGCCCTACGACACCATCGGCCTCGCGATCGCCGCCGTCCGAAAGGGCGAGACCGACGCGGCGTGCGTGCCGGTCGAGAACTCGGTCGAAGGGCCAGTGACCGCCACGCTGGACGGACTCGCCGAGGACGAGCCGCTGGTCGCCGTCGCCGAGGCGTTGCTGCCGATCCACTTCAGCGTGCTCGCCCGGCCCGACGTCGAGGCCGCCGACGTCCGCACCGTCGCCAGCCACCCGCACGCGCTGGCGCAAGTGCAGCACTGGCTCGCGCACAACCTGCCGTCCGCCCGGCATGTCGCCGCCGCGTCGACGGCCGCCGCCGCGGTCGCCGTGCGGGACGGCGAGTACGACGCCGCCGTCGTCGCTCCGGTCGCCGTCGAGCACTACCGGCTGCGGACGATCGCAACGGAGGTCGCCGACATCCCGGACGCCCGCACCCGGTTCCTGTTGGTGCGGCGTCCCGGCGAGCTGCCAGCGCCGACCGGCTCCGACCGGACGTCCGTGGTCGCCGCGGCGGTCAACCGCACCGGCGCGCTGTCCGAGCTGCTGACCGAGCTGGCGTTCCGGGGCATCAACCTGACCCGGCTCGACGCACGGCCGTCCAAGGGCGGCTTCGGCGAGTACCGGTTCTTCATCGACTTCGAGGGCCACGTCGCAGAGCCCCGCATCGGAGACGCCCTCGCCGCGCTGCGCAGGCGCTGTCACCTGCGGTTCCTCGGCTCGCACCCGCGCGCGGACGGCGTAAGGCCCAGCATCCAGCCCGCAGCGGGGAACGAGGATTTCGTCAACGCGGCGGACTGGGTCGAGTCGGTCCGCAAGGGCGACACCGCCTGAGGAGATCGCTGACGTTCGTCGCTGCCGTCCGGGGCCGAGTTACGGCAGAGTGGAGGGTGGTCGGGGACAGGAGCGAGGTATGGGACGTCTAGGTGAAGCTACAGCTCGTCAGGCACGCGCAGAGCACGGCCAACGTGTTGCGGACGCTCAACACGAAGATGCCGGGTCCACCGCTGACCGAACTCGGCAGACAGCAGGCTGACGCCCTGGCCGACCAGCTCGCCGACGCCCCGATCGTCGGGGTCTACGCCTCGGTCGCGGTCCGCGCGCAGCAGACGGCGGCGCCGCTCGCCGCACGCCATGGCTTCGACGTCCGGGTGGTCGAGGGGCTGCAGGAGGTCTTCGTTGGCGACCTGGAGGATCGCGGGGACACCGAGGCGATCACCGCGTTCGCGCAGGTCTTCCACCCGTGGACGCAGGGCGAGCTCCACCTGGCGATGCCGGGCGGGGAGAGCGGGCACGACATCGCGGAGCGGTTCCACAGCGCGATCGGGCAGATCCGCGCGAAGCACGAGCAGGAACACCCTGACGGCACGGTGGTCGTCGTCAGCCACGGCGCTGCCATGCGGCTGTGCGCGGAACTACTCGCGGACAACGTGCCGCCCAACCTCGCCGACGCTGGGCTGATCCCGAACACCGGATCCATCGTGTTGGAGGCGACCGACGGCGGTCGCTGGCACTGTCACTCCTGGGCAGGCGTGGACATGTGATCACGCAACCTCCCCCGAGCGTGAGGCGTCCCTAGGACAGCACGCGGTAACCCGTTCAGGGGAGGACAGAGAATGGCTCACCGACCGGCACGACGCTCCGGTCTGCTCGGCACGTGCGCGGTCGCGATGGTGGCCGTGGCGCTCGCGGGATGCGGCGGCGATGAACAGCTACCCGGCAGTGAGCAACAGACCTCGTCCCCGACGTCCCCGACGTCGCCCAGTCCGCCTACGTCGCCCAGTCCGCCTACGTCGCCCAGTCCGCCCACGACGTCGTCGCCGGAGCGGACCACGACCGCGCCGTCGTCCCCGGACAACGACGTTGAGCAGCAGACCCGCAAGCCGCAGGCGAATCCGGGACTGTGCGCATCGGGGGACGTGAAGCTGTCCCTCGGTCCGGCGAGCGGCGCGGCGGGCACGATCTGGCGTCCGGTGCGGTTCACCAACGTCAGCGGTGCGTCGTGCGAGATCCATGGCTTCCCCGGCGTGTCGTACGTCGCGGGCGACGACGGTCACCAGGTCGGCGCCGCCGCGTACCGCGAGGGCAGCAAGGGCGACCCGGTGATGCTCGCGGCTGGCGAGACCGCCTACGCGGCGGTCGGTTTCACGCAGGTCGGCAACTACGACCCCAAGGACTGCCAACCGACGCAGGTGCGCGGTCTGCGGGTGTACCCGCCGCAGGAGACGAACTCGAAGTTCCTGTCGTACCAGCGGAGCGGGTGCGCCAACGAGAACCTGCGCAGCCACCATCTGCGGGTGCGGACGATCGAACCGGGGAAGGGACCGGCCTGACGACGTCCGCCGCCGTTGGCCGCGGGGGAGTGCCCGCCGCCGTGGGTTTTACGCCCAGCCGAGCTCGTGCAGCCGTTCGTCGTCGATGCCGAAGTGGTGCGCGATCTCGTGGACCACGGTGATCACCACCTCGTCGACGACCTGCTCCTCCGACTCGCACATCGCAAGGATCGGGTCGCGGTAGATCGAGATCCGGTCGGGTAGCTGACCGCTGTAATCGTGGGTGCGCTCGGTCAGCGCGACGCCGTGGTAGAGCCCGAGGATGCCCGGTTCCTCCTTGTTGAACGGCTCCACCAGGACGACGACGTTGTCCATCGCGGTGGCGAACTCCGGCGGGATCTCGTCGAGCGCGTCCGCGACAAGTTCCTCGAACCGCTCCTCGGCCATCGACACTGTCATACGCGCCCCCAGACGTCAGTTGGCAGCCGATGTCGGCGGTGCGGTCTCGTCGGTGGCACCGTCAGCCCGGCCGTTGTCCTCACCGGTTGAGCTGTTCCCTGGGTCGCCGTCGTCGTCGTTGTTGCCATTCCCGTTGTTGCCGTCACCTCGACCGTCGTCCGTGGTGTCGCCGGAACCATCGTCGGAACCGTCCGTGCCATCGCCGGAATCACCCGACTTGCCGTCACCACTGTCCGAATCGGACTTATCCGCCGGCGGGTTCTTGGCGATGCTGCCGGTGATCGGGGCCAGCCCCGACTCGTCCTTGAGCAGCCGGGCCACCTTGCAGTTGATGTAGACAGACCCGGCGTCCCAGCTCGCCTTGGTTCTGGTGTCCCACGTGGCGATCAGGTTCTTCTTCTCCAGGTCTATGCCGCCGGTGTACTGCTGAATGCGCTTGTTGCACACCTTGTCGAGGTAGGCGCCCTGCTTCTTCGCCAGCGGGTAGCCGTCCTTGAAATGGTCGCTGAGCTTGATGACCGCGACCATCTCGTACGAGTGCTGCCGGTCGCAGGACACCGGATCGCCGACCGATTTGTCCTCCAACCCCAGGCACGTCCCCTTGGCCCAGATGTCCGACTGGCTCTGGTCTTTCGCCGAGCCGGTCGTTGCCTGCAGCGAGCCACCTGGGCCGGTCCGCCACAACCCGCAGCGCAGCGTCCTTTCGTCGCTGTCCCATTCCGGCTGGTTGGGCAGTAGCGCGGTGATCGAGTATTTGCCCTCCGGGTCGAGCGGGTCGTTCAGGTACTTCTCGACGCCGTCCTCACATTTCTTGGCCGCGATATTGCGCCATTTCTCCACACTGGGGCGTTCGGCGTCCTGCGGGAACTCGCTGCCGACCTGGATGATCTCGGTGACCTCGAAGACGTGCGCTTCATCACAATTGACGGCGGTCATGTCGCTGCCGTCGGATTCCGTCCAGTTCAGGCAGGTGCCGACCGGGACGTCGTAGGGGGACTTCGTCTCGCCGTCCGTCGTCGGCATGCCGCCGCCCACCGGGGCAGGAGCGGAGGGCGTGCGCGGCTCGGCGGACGACAACGCCATGTTCAGCGACAACGCCACGATCGCGCCAAGCACGGCGCCGGTCATCAGGTAGCGGGCGCCGGAGACCGTGCTCAGGGCGAGCAGCCGGGAGATCGTTGTCGACATCACTTCCAATGATGCCTGAGGTCGCGGGTGGCTCTGGCTGGAAGCCCGATTCTGCCCCACCAGTGGCAGCACTCGCAGGTTCGGCCTCCGTGAAAGCTGCCACTCGCAGGCTGTTTGTCCGTGAGTGCTTCTACTGGAGGGGCAACGTCGCGACGATCCTGGATCTTGTGCTGTGAGGGTTTAGGGTGCATGCATGCGTATCCTCCGGACACCTGACGAGTGCTTCGACGGCTTGCCCGACTTCGACTACGAGCCGCGTTATGCCGAGGTATCCGATCCCGAGAGCGATCGAATGATCCGCATGGCCTACGTCGAGGCGGGACCTGCCGATGGTGAGCCCGTTCTGCTGCTGCACGGTGAGCCGACTTGGTCGTTCCTGTACCGGAAGATGATGCCGGTGCTCGCCGATGCCGGGCTGCGGGCGATCGCGCCTGACCTCGTCGGGTTCGGCCGCTCGGACAAGCCGACCGAGGTCAGCGACCACAGCTACGCCCGCCATGTCGAGTGGGTGCGCTCGCTCGCGTTCGACGCCCTCGACCTGCGCGGCGTCACCCTCGTCGGTCAGGACTGGGGCGGACTGATCGGCCTGCGCCTCGTCGCGGAGAACCCCGACCGGTTCGCCCGCGTCGTCGCCGCGAACACCGGGCTGCCCACCGGTGACCACCCGATGCCGGACGTCTGGTGGATGTTCCGCGAGGCCGTGGAGAAGGCGGAAAAGCTGGACATCGGGCGGTTCGTCGTGTCCGGTTGCCGCAGGTCGGTGGCGGATGACGTCGTCGGGGGTTACGATGCGCCGTTCCCCGACGAGTCGTACAAGGCCGGAGCGCGGGCGATGCCGACGCTCGTGCCGACCAGCACCGACGACCCGGCGACCGAGGCCAACCGCGCAGCGTGGCAGGCGTTGAGCGAGCTGGACAAGCCGTTCCTGTGCGCGTTCTCGGACGGCGACCCGATCACGGGGCCGATGGGGCCGATCCTGCAGCGCGCGGTGGCGGGCGCGGCTGGCAGGGAGCACCCGACCATCACAGATGCGGGGCACTTCCTGCAGGAAGACGCTGGCGAACAGCTCGCGGAGGAGATCGTGGCGTTCGTGCGGGCGACGCCACAGTGAGCTGAGCGTGCGCACTCCGGCAGGCGCGACGTCGTCGCGGCGCGCCTGCCGGGGTCGCACACGCGGGCGATGACCGGGGGTTCTAGGCTGAACAGCCATGATTGACCCCAGGATCCTGCGCGAAGACCCCGACCTCGTGCGCGCGTCGCAGCGCAACCGTGGCGAGGACGAAGGCGTTGTCGACAAGTTGCTCGACTTGGACCAGCGCAGGCGATCCGCCATCTCCCGCGCCGACACGCTGCGTTCCGAGCAGAAGCAGCTCGGCAAGCAGATCGGCAAGGCGCAGGGCGAGGAGCGCGAGCGGCTGCTCGCGCGGGGCAAGGAGCTGGCCGCCGAGGTCAAGGCCGCCGAGGCCGAACAGACCCAGGCGTCGGAGGAGTTCAGCGAGCTGCACCAGAGCGTGCCGAACCTCGTGCACCCCGACGCGCCTGCGGGCGGCGAGGAGGACTACGAAGTCCTCAAGCACGTCGGCACGCCCGCCGAGTTCGACTTCACGCCGTCCGATCACCTTGAGATCGGCCAGCGGATCGGCGCGCTCGACATGGAGCGCGGCGCGAAGGTGTCCGGCGCGCGGTTCTACTTTCTGACCGGCATCGGGGCGCAGCTCCAGCTCGCGCTGCTGAACATGGCGGCGGCGCAGGCTATCGAGAACGGGTTTCAGCTAATGATCCCGCCGGTGCTGGTGCGCCCGGAGGTCATGCAGGGCACCGGATTCCTCGGCTCGCATGCCGCCGAGGTGTACCGGCTTGAGGCCGACGACCTGTACCTGGTCGGCACGTCTGAGGTGTCGCTCGCCGGGTATCACTCCGAGGAGATCCTGGACCTCTCCGGCGGTCCGCTGCGCTACGCGGGCTGGTCGTCGTGCTTCCGCCGCGAGGCTGGGTCGTACGGCAAGGACACGCGCGGCATCATCCGCGTGCACCAGTTCGACAAGGTCGAGATGTTCGTCTACGCCCGTCCCGATGACGCCGAGGCGGAGCACGCCAAGCTACTCGGATGGGAAGAGGAGATGCTGGCCAAGATCGAGGTGCCGTACCGGGTGATCGACACGGCGGGCGGCGACCTCGGCACGTCGGCGGCGCGCAAGTTCGACTGCGAGGCGTGGGTGCCGACGCAGCAGGCGTACCGCGAGCTGACGTCGACGTCGAACTGCACGACGTTCCAAGCCCGCAGGCTCGGCATCCGCTACCGCGACGACAACGGCAAGCCGCAGGTCGCGGCGACGTTGAACGGCACGCTCGCCACGACGCGGTGGATCGTGGCGATCCTGGAGAACCACCAGCAGGCGGACGGCTCGGTCCGGGTGCCCGAGGCGATGCGCCCGTTCCTCGGCGGTCGCGAGGTGATCGAGCCCGTCGCGAGCTGACGCTCCGGCGCGCCGCGCGCAGCCTGAAGCGCCTGGTCTCGACGCGCCTCACGGCCTGCCCCCGTCGTTTACCCCGCAGCTTCGCCAGGCATGCCTGCTGCGTTCGGAGCTGACGTGCGGCTTCGCCAGGTATATTGCCTCGCGAATCGGACACTGGGGTACGAGTCTGGCGCGATTCGCGCAATATCCCTGGCGAAGCCGCGAGACCCGCGTCCAGCCGGAGACGACGTCGAAGGACACGAAGCACTCCGACTGAACGTCCGCGTGCCGCTCATCGCGACAGCTGACCGTCACACACAGGAGTGGTCGTCTTACTCTACGGAGTGCATTGTGCGGCTTCCGGGCAACCGGACGGCCTTGTTGGGCATACTCTTGCGGCACTCGATAAATCGATTACCGCAGCTCACAAGCCTGGAGGCAGCCATGCGAAACGTCAACCGCACTCTGACCGCATTGTTCGGCGCGCTTGTGCTCGTTTTGGCGGGGTTGGTCCCGTCCGCAAGCGCCGCGCCCGCCGGGCCGACTGCGGGCACACACTTGATGTGCAACTACCAGCTTCACCACCACAAGCTGTCCGGGCACTGCCACGGCAACAGCCACCTCGGCGCGTTGAGCGGCCCGATCTCCGGCAAGATCAAGCTGCACGGCAATGGCAAGGGCAAGATGAAGCTCAAGCTCAAGGGCCTCAACAGGTCTGAGACGTCGGGTACGACGCTGACCGGCACGTTCAGCGGTTCGTCGTTCTTCGGTGGCACCGCTCACGGCCAGTTCCACGTCTCGTTCGGCTCGATCCACGTTGCCGGAACGTTCGCCGCGGTTCTCGGCTGATCGCGGAACTCGCGGCGCCGGAAGTCGGAACACGCCGCCACGTAAGTCGGGACGCACGGCACCACAACGCGGGACTCGCGAGTCCGGAAGGTGTAACTCGCGCGGGATAAGGTGAGACTCGCGGGGTGGGGTCAGGGGGTCAGGGTGGCCGCGATGTGGGTGGCGATCTCCAGGGCGCAGGTGGCTGCTGGGGACGGCGCGTTGAGGACGTGCACCTGATACGGCGCCTGCTCGATCAGGAAGTCCTCGACCAGTGTGCCGTCAGGGCGCAGCGCCTGCGCCCTGACGCCTGACCCGCACCGCACGATGTCGTCCGGTTCGATCGCGGGCACCAGCCTCGCGAGGCTGGCGGCGAACCGGCGGCGGGACAGCGAGCGCCGCACCTCCTCGACGGCGGTGCGGCGAAACCGCGACGCCAGCTGCCACGTCCCGGCGAACCGCAACGCCTCCGCCGTGTCCCGCATGCTGACGTCGCGCCAGCGGTAGCCCTCCCGGCGCAGCGCCAGTACCGCGTTTGGCCCGGCGTGCACCGAGCCGTCCAGCATCCGCGTCAGGTGCACGCCGAGGAACGGCAACGCCGGATCGGGCACCGGATAGATCAGCCCGCGCACCAGGTCCCGGCGCTCCGGCCGCAGCTCGTAGTACTCACCCCGGAACGGCACGATCTGGGTGTCCGGCGCGAGTCCTGCGAGCCGGGCGATGCGGTCGGCGTGCAACCCGGCGCAGTTGACCAGCGCGTCCGCCCGCACAACACCGGACGACGTGTGCACGTCGACGCCGCCAGCCACTCGCCGGTTGATCGCGACCACGCGCGTGCCGAGCCGGATCTCCGCACCCGACGACGCCAGCTCGGCCGCGAGCGCGCGGCACACGCCGGGGAAGTCGATCGCGGCGGTGGACTCCACCCGCAGCGCCTTGACGCAGGCCACCTCCGGCTCGTACTCCCGCGCCTGGCCCGGGTCGATCAGCTTCGCCGGGACGCCGTTGGCCGTCGCCCGCTCCGCGAGCCGATGCAGCGCGGGGAGTTCGGCGTCGGACGTCGCGACGACGAGCTTGCCGCAGACGTCGACGGCCACCCCATGCTCGCGCGCGTATCGCACGATCGAGTGGTTTCCGGCAACGGACATCCGCGCCTTGAACGATCCAGGTGGGTAGTAAAGGCCTGCGTGCGCGACGTTTGAGTTGTGCCCCGTCTGGTGGGTGGCGAGTCGGTCTTCCTTCTCGAGCACCGTGACGTCGTTGCCACGTCGTGCCAGCTCACGCGCGACCGCGAGCCCGATGATCCCGCCGCCGATCACTGCGATGGTGCGCACGGCATCGCAGCCTATAGCGCGCGGGCAGCAGGGCTCGACCCCGTGGCCGACGCGGCTCTACCCGCGTCGCCCCGCGTAGGGCCACCACCCCAGCGGCGCATATCGTCTGGCCGGGTCTTTATCGGACACACACCGCACCCGGAGCGTGCATGAGAATCGCCGTCGTCAACAACTTCTACCCGCCACGGGTGGGCGGCAGCGCGCACATGGCCGAGTCGCTCGCGAAGGGCTACGTCGGGCGGGGCCACGAGGTGCTGGTCATCACCGCCGAGTACCCCGGCGCGCCCGTAGCGGAGGACGTCGACGGCGTCCGGATCGCGCGGTTGCCCGCCGTCCGGCTGCCCAAGACGAAACTCGCGATCAACTTCGATCTCGCCTTCGCCACCAGGCCGTCGCTGCCACGCAGGCTGCGCGAACTGCTCGGGGAGTTCCGGCCGGACGTGATCCACCAGCACGGTCAGTTCTTCGACCTGACCTGGGCGACTGGCAGGTGGGCGCGGCGCAACGACGTCCCGGTCTTGCTGAGCGTGCACACCAGGCTGGAGAGCCCGAAGCCGATATACCAGGCGGTGTTCCGCGCCTTGGACGCCTGCCTCGTCGCGCCGATCCTGCGTCGCTACAAGCCGGTGCACGTCGTCATGGACTCGCTGATGGACGACTACATCAACCGCAGGTACGCCCGCGGCGCGTCCGGCACAGTGGACATCCCGGTCGGCCTCGAACCGGAGTGGACGCGCGGCGGCGACCCGACCGGCATCCGCGAGCGGCTGGGCGTCGGGGACGCGCCGATGATCCTGTCCGTCGGTCACGTCATCCCGTTGCGAGATCGGGTCACGCTGGTCGAGGCGATGCCGCGGGTGCTCACAGAACACCCCGACGCGAAGCTGGTCGTCGTCGGCGGCATCTACTACGACGCCTTCCTGCGCCGCGCCGACGAGCTGGGCGTGCGCGACGCGATCATCACCACCGGCGCCGTGCCGAAGGCCGACGTGCCGCACTACCTCGCCGCCGCCGACGTCGAGTGCCACAGCCTCCAGGGCATCGGCTTCGGCACCGCCTGCCTCGAAACACTCGCCGCGGGCGTGCCGCAGGTCGCCGCGATCGAGGAGGACCACTTCGGCGACATCAAGACCATCGACCGCGTCCACCTGCACCTGGTACCGAAGCACGCGCCGGACGCCGTTGCCGAACGACTGGTCGAGGTCATCCGCAACCCCGAGGAGTCGCGGCGCATGGCGGCCGAGGGCGCGTCGATCGTCGACAAGCACTTCACGATGTCGGCGGTCATCGACAAGCACATCGAGGTGCTGACCGACCTGGCGAGGCGACCGCGTGGGTAACCGCATCCACCCCAGCGCCGTCATCGGCGACGGAGTCGAGCTGGGCGACGACAACGTCATCGGCCCGTTCGCGGTCATCGTCGGCCCCACGGTCATCGGCTCAGGCAACTGGATCGGGCCGCACGTCACGATCGGCACCCCGGCGTCGCATCGCGCCGCGCCGCACCCCGCCGCGTGGGAGGGCGAGCTCGACGGCCACGGCGTCACCATCGGCGACGGCAACCGCATCCGCGAGTACTTCAGCGCCCACCAGGGCACCGAGCGCAGCACCGACATCGGCGGCAACGGCTACTTCCTGCGCGGCAGCCACGTCGCCCACGACTGCGTGATCGGCGACGACGTCACCCTCGGGTCGAACGTCGTCGTCGGGGGACACAGCGAGGTGTGGTCGCTGGCCAACCTCGGGCTCGGCGTCACCGTGCACCAGCGCGGCGCGATTGGGCCTGGCGCGATGGTCGGCATGGGCGCCGTCGTGCGTGGCGACATCGGACCGTTCAGCGTCAGCGTCGGCGCGCCCGCGCGGGTGACCGGCGTCAACGTCGTTGGCCTGTCCCGCAACGGCGTGGCCGACGACGTGATCGAGCGGCTGACGACGTGCATCACCGAGCAGCGGCCGTGGGACGTCGATGGCCTGCCCGCCGACGTGAGCGCACTGGTGCGGGCGTGGGAGGCGGGATGACCGAGACGAGGACCAGGCAGGTCTCCCTCACCAGGACGCAGGTCGTCAACGGGCTGCGCTGGCTGGCCATCGCCGTCGTGACCGCGTTCGCCGTGTACCAGCTCGGCAAGCACTGGACGGAGTTCTGGACCACCCTCGGCGACATCCCGTGGCAGTCGGCGGTGTTGTCGCAGCTCATGGTGATGGCGTCGCTCGCGGCGACCGTCTACGGCTGGCAGGTCATCATCGATCACCTCGGCATGCCGGTCGGCTACCGCCGCAGCTCGCGGATCTACCTCGTCGGGCAGCTCGGCAAGTACGTGCCCGGCTCGGTGTGGGGCTACCTGCTCCAGATGGAGCTCGGCAAGCAGGCTGGCCTCGCGCGGGCGCGGGTGTTCGTGGCTTCGCTTGTGCACCTCGGCGTGATCATGGTGTCCGCGATGGTCGCCGGGCTGATCGCGCTGCCGGTCATCTTCGACACCAGCCCGAACGCCCGCTGGATGCTCGCGCTGATCCCGATCGGGCTGGTCGCGCTGCACCCGCGCGTGCTGACGTGGGGGACGTCGTTGGTGCTGCGGCTGCTGCGCAAGCCAGCGCTGGAGCACACCCTCAGCGGCGCGATGGTCGGCAAGACGCTCGGCGCATCCGGCGTCGCGAAGGTGCTACACGGCCTGCACCTGTGGCTGTTGGCGAACTCGGTTGGCGCGCCCGGCTGGACCGGCCTCGCGCTGTGCGTCGGCGCGATGGCGCTGGCGATGACGGCGGGCACCGTCGCGTTCATCTTCCCGGCTGGCGCTGGCGCGCGGGAGGTCGTGATCGTCGCGGTGCTGGTCGTGGCCGGGATCGGTCAGGTGGAAGCGCTCGCGTTCGCCGCCGTCTCGCGCGTGATGTTCCTGGTCGCGGACCTGGTCACGGCGGGCGGCGCGGCGGTCAGCGCCCGGGCGACGTTGCGCCACGCAGCGTCGACGTGAACTCGTAGCCGTTGATCGTGCGGTCCAGCCGATAGATCACCGCGCCGTCGTTCTCGTACACCTTGGTCAGGAACGGCATCGCGCGGTGGCCGGTGAGCCCGTTGATCCGGTGTTTGTCCTCGTGGATGAAGCCGCGCTTGCCGACGATCACCCAGCGCACGTTCAGCTCGGCGGCAGCGGCCCGCACGTCGGGGCTCTTGCCGTAGCGCTTGAACCGCTGCGACAGCAACTGCGCCTGGCTCGGGGTGGCCCGCCGGTCGTAATGCGCCGCGACGGTGCGCACGCCGCTGATCGCGTACGTCCACACGGTGCCGTCGAAGCGGTCGTTCATCGCCCACTCGCCGGGCGCGGCCAGCTCACCGAGCCTCCGCATCGCTTCGACCTCGGCGGCGCTGACCCGCTCGCTGTCCGCCATGTCGAAGCCCTTGTGGACGACGGCGGTGTTCGGAGCGGTGTAGAACAGCCCGGTCACCCCGGCGAAGCCCGCGAGCACTACGACCGCGACGCCACCAGCGACCCACGTGCGCGGGACGCCCGCCGCGAGCCGCG
This sequence comes from Actinophytocola sp., assembly GCA_009377475.1. GTDB lineage: Bacteria > Actinomycetota > Actinomycetes > Mycobacteriales > Pseudonocardiaceae > Haloechinothrix_A. The sequence goes on along the minus strand of WHTY01000004.1, from coordinate 48,028 downwards.
CGGCCACCGACTGCGTCTCGGCGAGGCCGTGCGCGGCGAGCATCGTCAGCGGCAGCGCCGCCAGCGCCATGAACCGCCACGGGTCGTTCCACAGCGGCTGGCTGAGCGTGGTGACGATCGGCGCGTCCGACGTCGCGACCACGACCCACGCGACGCTCGTCAGCAGCGCGGTCGCCGCGAGCCACCGCAGCTCGCCGAGCCTGCGGACGAACACAAGGCCGAGCCCGAGCGCCGCGCCGAGCCAGAGCTGCGGCAGCGGCTGGTCGTGCTGGAACACCAGCAGCGCCCCGACCGCACTCTGGATGTCCAGCTCGGCGGGCCAGGTGATCAGGCCGCCGGGGGAGGGCCGGGTCGCCGCGCCGATCAGGTGCGGCGCGGCCAGCAGCGCGGTCGCCGCGATGACGCCGCCGAGCGCCAGCAGGTCACCGCCGATGCGCGACCGCGCGGCGAGCCAGTGCTGCGCCAGCAGCGGGATCCCGAAGACCAGCCCGGTGAACAATGTCGACGGGTGGATGGCGAGCAGACCGACCAGCGCCAGCACGGCAAGGGCTGCCGAGGCGACGTCCCGGTGTGTCAGCAGTTGCCGCAGCACAGCGACACCGGCTGGCAGCAGCACCAGCCCTTCCAGGAACGTCAGCAGCGGCCCGCGCTCCAGCGAGGCGTAGAGCAGCGTGACCGGGGCGATCGCGAGCAGGGCGGTGAACCCGGCGAACACCGCTCTGCTCCGGTACTGCCGGAGCAGGGCGACCGCCGTGAGCGCGAGCAGACCCGGCAGCAGCACGGTGTGGGCGTTGAGCACCGCCGCGATCGAGACGCCGCTGAGCTGGTACACCAGCGCGCCGATGAGGTGGTAGCCGTTCGGGTAGAACAGCGCGGTGCCGTCGCCGTACTTGTTCAGCGACCCCATGCCGGTGAGGCTGCTGTCGTGTGACTCCGCGATGTAGTGGATGCCGTTGGCGTGGAAGGCGGCGTCCCAGTCCTGCGGGATGGCCGCCAGGGTGCCCATGCCGCTGAGCACCGCGTCACTGCCGATCACCGCCGCGGCCACCACGCAGCCGACGACGGCAAGGTGCGCGCCGCGCTGCCACGGGGAGCTGACGTCGTCCCTGCGCAGCCGGAACAACGCCGCCCGCCTGCGGCGCAGCAGTCCGATCCCCGCGCAGGCCGCGACGACGACCAGGGTCGCCGGCGCGCACGTCGTCACGGTGAACGGCACGCCCGCGATGGCCAGCCACGGGCCCGCGATGCCGACCACGGCGTAGGTGACGAGCGGCGCGCTCGCGACGAGCAGCCAGCCGCGCAGGCCGAGGGCCGCCGCGGCGAGCAGGCCGGGGACGAACACAACCAGGAGCGTGACGCCGACGGTCGTCATGGCCGCGCCGGGGCTCAGTGCGATCGGCAACGCGACTCCGTCGGGGTGATCGTGCGTATGGCCGCCATGTGCTGGGTCCGGAAAGACCCGGAAAGACCGGGAAAGACGCAGTATTACGTCCGTATAGCCAAGGTTGGCGTGCTCCGCCAGTGATGTCGAATTGCACCGCTCGAACGGGTGAAACTCGCAGCCGGGTGTTAAGCCGACGTCAAGCGTTCGGCTGATTGCCTTGCCTCGAACGGGGGCGCACCCTGAGAAGGCCGTGCCGGGTTAACGCCGTTACAGGGGGCCGATATGGGCACACACCGACGCGCTTTCCAGGCGGTCCTCGCGACGATGGCGGTGATCGGGTCGCTGTTCGTCCTTCCGGGGCAGGGCACGGCGGAGTCGCTGCGCTACACGGCGCTCGGCGACTCGTACGCGTCCGGCGTCGGCACCAGGACGTACTTCGAGGACAGCGGCGACTGCTACCGCTCGCCGCAGGCCTACCCGGTGCGCGTCGCGGCCGAGATCGGCGCGGCGCTGACGTTCGCCGCCTGCTCCGGCTCGCGCGTCGCCGACGTGCGCCGCAACCAGCTCGGCAGCGTCACCAGCGCCACCGGGTACGTCACCGTGCAGGTCGGCGGGAACGACATCGGCTTCGCCTCGGTGCTCACCGCGTGCGCGCGGCCGTGGCCCTACACCTGCTGGGACGAGATCGACGAGGCCAACCGCATCATCCGCGACGTCCTGCCCGCCAGGCTCGATCGCCTCTACGCCGACATCGTCGCCCGCGCGCCGCAGGCGCAGGTCGTCGCGGTCGGCTACCCCCGGCTGTTCAACGGCGAGCAGTGCAACGCGGGGTCGCGGATCAGCCCCGCCGAGCAGCAGGCGCTGAACGACTCGGCCAACCGGCTCGCCAGGGCGATCAAGGCGAGCGCGCTGGCACGCGGTGTCGAGTACCTCGACGTCCGGAAGGAGTTCACCGGGCACGCGGTGTGCGACGACGCCGAGTGGGTGAACGGGCTGTCGTACCCGGTTCTGGAGTCGTACCACCCGAACCGGAACGGTCAGCGGCTCGGCTACACGCCGCTGGTGTCGGAGCAGGTCGCGGAGCCGGTGCCGGTGCCGACCGTGCAGTGACGCCGCAGTGACCAGCGGCATAGGACGTCGAACCTACGCTCGCGTAACCTGGCGGCATGGCAGATCTCGTGTACCCGCCGGTCATCGCCGCATGCAAAACCATGTTCCGCGTGCTTGACCTCAAACTCGACATCAAGGGCACCGAGCACGTGCCGCCGAAGGGCGGGGCGGTGATCGCGTGCACCCACGTGAGCTACCTCGACTTCATCTTCTGCGGACTCGGCGCGCAGCCAGCAGACCGGCTGGTGCGGTTCATGGCCAAGCGCGAGGTGTTCGAGAACCGCATCGCGGGGCCGCTGATGCGCGGCATGCGCCATATCTCGGTGGACCGCGCCGCAGGCAAGGCGTCCTACGACGAGGCGGTCGAGCGGCTGCGGTCCGGCCAGGTCGTCGGCGTGTTTCCCGAGGCCACGATCAGCCGGTCGTTCACCGTGAAGGAGCTGAAGTCCGGGGCGGCCCGCATGGCGGCCGACGCCGGGGTGCCGATCGTGCCGATGGCGGTGTGGGGCACGCAGCGGCTGTGGACGAAGGGCCGCCCGAAGAACCTCACGCAGCGGCACGTGCCGATCTCGATCCTGACCGGCGAGGCATTCCACCCCGAGGCGGGCGACGTCGAGAAGGTCACCCATGACCTGCGGGAACGGATGCAGGACTTGCTCGACAAGGTGCAGGCCGACTACCCGGACTCGCCAGCGCCCGACGAGGACCCGTGGTGGCTGCCCGCGCATCTCGGCGGCACCGCGCCGACGCCGGAGGAAGCCGCCGCGCTCGACCGGGAGAACTAGCGCATCCCGGACATCGTTACTCCGAGTGGAGTAATAGGGTGAAGCGATCAGCTCAGTAACGACCCGCGAGGATCCGCGTGAGCAGGAGCTTCATCCCGGCGGCGAAGCCGATCATCGGTGACGCCGAACGCGACGCCGTCGACGCCGTGCTGCGCTCCGGCATGCTCGCGCAGGGCACGGAGGTGGCCGACTTCGAGCGCGAGTTCAGCGACGTCCTGCTCGACGGCAGGCCGGTGGTCGCCGTCAACTCCGGCACCGCGGGGCTGCACCTCGGGTTGCTCGCGGCGGGGGTCGGGCCGGGGGACGAGGTCATCGTGCCGTCGTTCACCTTCGCCGCCACCGCCAACGCCGTCGCGCTGACCGGCGCGACCCCCGTGTTCGCGGACATCGAACTCGCGCACTACTGCCTCGACCCGGACCACGTCGCCAGCCTCGTGACGGAGCGGACCACGGGCATCATGCCGGTGCACCTGTACGGGCACCCCGCGAACATGCCCGCGCTGCGCGCGGTGGCCGAACGGCACGGGCTCGCCCTGTTCGAGGACGCCGCGCAGGCGCACGGCGCGCGACTCGACGGCCAGCCGGTCGGCACGTTCGGCGCGTTCGGGATGTTCAGCCTCTACCCGACCAAGAACATGACGTCCGGGGAGGGCGGCATGGTCTCCACGGCGGACGCCGACGTCGAGCGGCAGCTCCGGCTGCTGCGCAACCAGGGCATGCGGCGGCAGTACGAGAACGAGGTCCTCGGCTTCAACGCCCGCATGTCCGACCTGCACGCCGCCATCGGCAGGGTGCAGCTCACCCGGCTGGCCGAGTGGACCCGGCAGCGGCAGGCCAACGCCCGGTACTTCGACGGTGCGCTGGACGGCGTTGGCATCCCCGCCGTCGCGGACGGCGCGGAGCACGTCTACCACCAGTACACGGTCACGGTGCCCGATGACCGCGACGGCTTCGTCGCCGCGCTGCGCGACGAGCACCAGATCGGCTCCGGTGTGTACTACCCGATCCCGAACCACGAGCTGCCATCGTTCGCGCGCACGGCGGACCTCCCCAACACGGCGCGGGCCGCCGCAACCGTGCTGTCGCTGCCGGTGCACCCCGCGCTGGACGACGAGAACCGCGAGCGCATCGTGGCGGCGGTCAACACGCTGGCCAAGGCAGGTGCATGAGATGGCAGAGCTGCGAGTCGGGCTGATCGGCCTCGGCATGATGGGCAAACACCACGCGCGGGTGTTGCGCGAGGTCGACGGCCTCACGCTGGTCGCCGTTGCCGACGCGACCGGCGACCCGCACGGTGTGGCCGGCGCGCTGCCGGTGCTCGGCTCGATCGAGGAGCTGATCGCCGCCGGGCTCGACATGGCGGTGTGCGCCGTGCCGACCGCGCTGCACGAGGAGGTCGCGATCGCGCTCGCCGAGGCACGCATCCCGACGTTGATCGAGAAGCCGATCGCGCACAGCGTCGCGGCCGGCCAGCGAGTGGTCGACGCGTTCACCAGGAACGACGTCCTCGGCGCTGTCGGCCACATCGAGCGCTACAACCCCGCGTTGCAGTCGTTGCGGGAGCGGATGGCGAACGGCGACCTCGGCGACATCTACCAGATCGCCACTCGCAGGCAGGGGCCGTTCCCGACCAGGATCTGCGACGTCGGCGTCGTCAAGGACCTCGCGACGCACGACATCGACCTGACAGCGTGGCTGGCGAAGTCCGACTACGCCACCGTCGCGGCGCAGGTCACCAACCGGTCAGGCAGGCCGCACGAGGACATGGTCGCCGCGACAGGGCGGCTCGCGAACGGCACCATCACCAACCACCTCGTGAACTGGCTGTCCCCGATGAAGGAGCGGGTCACCGTCGTCACCGGTGACACCGGCGCGTTCGTCGCGGACACGCTCACCGCCGACCTGACCTTCTACGCCAACGGCGTGCTCAACACCGACTGGACGTCCATCGCGACGTTCCGGGGCGTCGCGGAGGGCGACGTCACCCGGTTCGCGATCAAGAAGCGGGAGCCGCTTCGGGTGGAGATCGAGAAGTTCCGCGACGCCGTGCGCGAGCTGTCGTCCGACGTCGTCAGCCTGCAGGAAGGGCTGAACACGCTGCGTACGGCGGAGGAGCTGCTGCACACCGCGCGGTGCTAGAACCAGCGCTCGAGCACCTGGGCGACGCCGTCCTCGGTGTTCGGCGCCGCGATCTCGTCCGCAGTCGCCAGGACGTCGGGGTGCCCGTTCGCCATCGCGACACCGTGGCCAGCCCAGCGCAGCATCTCGACGTCGTTGGGCATGTCGCCGAACGCGATGACGTCCCGCTGCGCGATGTCGGCCAACTCGGCGACCTCGGCGAGCCCGCTCGCCTTGGTGACGTTCGGCGCGGAGATCTCGAGCAGCCCTGCGTTGGTGGAGTACGTGATGTCCACCTCGTTCCCGAGCACTTCGCGGGCGGCACGCAACATCTCCGCCGACGTCATGCCGCCATCGCTGACCAGCAGCTTGATCGCCGTCCTGCCGAGCACCGACGCCCTGCTCACCGGGACGCTCTCGCCCTCGTCGTGCGGCGGCGTCCCGCCGTCCCACGGGTTGCGGAACTCCCGCTCGGCAACGAACTGCGGCACGCTCTGATCGTGCGCGGTATCGCCGACCCGCTCCGCCGCGAGGTGCGCGCCGGGCAGCGCGGTGAGGATCGCGTCGGCGACGTCGTGCAGCGTGACGGGGTCGAGCCCGCGCACGCTGAGCACCTTGTCCGAGCCGATGTCGTACAGCGCCGCGCCGTTGGCGCACACCGCGTAACCGGTGATGTCACCCTGCGCGGCGACCGGCGGAATCCAGCGCGGCGGTCTGCCGCTGACGAGCACGAACGGCACCTCCGCTCCCTGCACTCGGCCGAGGACGTCGAGGGTGCGCCTGCTCATCCGTTCCAACGGCGTCAGCAGCGTGCCGTCGACGTCCGATGCGATCAAGTCGGGCATATCCACCCTGCCATCATCCCCGATGCCGGACGTCGGTTGTCGGATTGCGCCAACCGGCCTAGTCAAACCGCCCGATCTCCGCAAATTTCCGCCGGAGAGAGAGGCCGCCGTCACAACGGAAGTCGAAGGCGATACGGTTACGGCCGTGCGTGCGGGCATCGTGATTTTGACGGAAGACAGGTGGTGGTCCGGCGAGCCCAAGTGGCGCAACGCTGAGGAATTCGGGTTCGACCACGCCTGGACCTACGATCACCTCAGCTGGCGCTCACTCGCGGACGGCCCCTGGTTCAGCGCGCTGCCCACGTTGACCGCCGCCGCGATGGTGACCGAGGTGATCCAGCTCGGCACGTTCGTGGCCAGCCCGAACTACCGGCACCCCGTGCCGTTCATGCGCGAGCTGATCACGCTCGACGACATCGCGGACGGCAGGCTGCTGCTCGGCCTCGGCGCCGGTGTCAGCGAAGGCGGCGCCGGCGACCGCGCCATGCTCGGGGAGCCCGACTGGCAGCCGAAGGACCTTGCCGACCGCTTCGCCGAGTTCGTCGAGGCGCTGGACGGCGCGCTCATCAAGGACAACTACCGCTTCGACGGCACGTACTTCCGCGTGTCCGGCTCCCGCAACCTGCCGGGCAGCGTGCAGCAGCCGCGCGTGCCGTTCGCGATCGCCGCCAACGGCCCCCGCTCGCTGCGGCTCGCCGCGCGGTACGGGCAGGGCTGGATCACGACGGGCAAGCCGAGCGATGACCTCGACCAGTGGTGGCGCGGCGTCGCCGAGCTGAGCGAACAGTTCGACCGGGCGCTCGATGACGCCGACCGCGACCCTGCGCGGGTGCGCAGGTACCTGAGCCTCGACGCGGGGCCGGTGTACTCGCTGGCCAGCGTCGACACGTTCACAGACGCCGCGCAACGCGCGCGGAAACTGGGGTTCACCGACATCGTCGTGCACTGGCCGCGCGCCACCGACCCGTACTGCGGGCGGGAAGCGGTCTTGGAGCGCATCGCAGAGGAAGTACTCGCGGAGGTCCAGGAGCTGTGAACAATGCAAGCATTGCGCCAGACACCATGACTCTCGGGCAGGTATCCGGCAACGTCGACCGGTCAGACGGGACCATGATCCGGTGGTGGCGCGGTGGGCAAGGTGCGCCAGTTGTGCTTGTGCACGGCTCGTTCGACGACCACAACAGTTGGTCGTCCGTCATGCCGCAGCTCGGCGGCTACGCCGACGTCGTCGCCTACGACCGGCGCGGTCACAGCCTCAGCACCGCGCCGCGCGGCCAGGGCAGCATCCAGCAGGACGCGGCGGACCTGCTGTCCATAGTGGACACGGTGTTCGGCGGTCCTGCGCACCTCATCGGGCACGGCTACGGCGGCTCGGTCGCCATGCTCGCCGCGACCATGCACCGCGACGCCGTCCGCAGCGTCGCCGCGCACGAGCCACCGCTGTACGGGCTGCTGCGCACCAACCCGTTCGCCAAGGTCCTCGGTGCCGAGGTGTCGGTGTGGCTGGACCACGCCGCCGAGCTGATCCGCAACGGCAACCTCGCCGGTGGCGTGCGGGTGTTCGCGGAGAAGGTGGGCTACGGCAAGGGCAGCTGGCACGGGCTGTTCACCCGTGAGCAGCGCGCGACGATGATCTCCAACGCCCACACGTGGCTTGACCAGTACACCGACCCGAGCGGCCACAACATCGACATCACGACGTTGTCCTGGGCGCGGTTCCCGGTCACGCTGTTCATCGGCGACCGGACGCACCCGATGAACGAACTGGTCGCGGACGAGCTGGCGGAGCGCCTGCCGTTCCTGCGCACCATCCGGCTCCCGGACGTCGGCCACGCCCCGCACCTCACCCACCCAGAAGCCTTCACGTCCGCGCTCCTCGGCCACATCCGCGCCTAAGCGGTGGCGGGGCCCGGTCGCGAGTCTCACCGTATTCGCCGCGAGTCTCACCGTAATCTGCGCGAGTTACACCTTGCTGGGCGCGAGATGCACCATTGTTGGGGCGATTCACACTCAACTGGACGCGGCAAGGTCGTGAGGCGGGGTGGCATTTTCCCTCGCGTGCGGTGGGACTGTGCCCGTTCCATCCACAGCGCGAAGGTTATCCACAGAGCGAAATTGACGGTATCGGCGCACGTCGCGGCCGTGCATCGTAGTCGCCATGCTTTCCCTTCCCAACGGCTTGCATGGCGCCTACCGTCGGCCTGAACTCGAACGAATGCTCGGCAGCGACGTCGTGAGCGACGCGCTGTCCGATGGCACGTTGGCGCTCTTCAGTCGTGGCGTGCTCATCGACACTCGACGAGCCGTCGAGCTGCGCACCCGCGCCGCCGCGACGATACTGCTCGCGGGACCGGACGTGGCGTTGACCGGGTTCACCGCCCTCGCCGTCTGGGGTTGTCCAGCCGCTCGGACGGCGCCGATCCACGTCCTGATGCGGTATCACCGTCGCATGAAGCCGCGCCGTGACGTCGTTGTCCACAATGGAATATTCGAGGCGCAGGACGTTCACGACGTCGCTGAGTTGCCTACCATGGCGCTGGATTTCGCGCTGGCGGAGGTTCTGTGTCGCGGGAGTCGGCGGGACGCGCTTGCCTGCGCTGACCAGGCGCTCGCGATGACGCCTGACCGCGAGCGCGCCGAGTTCCGCGCCTGCGTGGAGGAGCGCATCTTGGCTCGTCGTGATTCGCGTGGTCGACGCCGCGCACGACGGCTGCTGGGGCTCGCGACCGGACTGGCCGAATCCCCGCCGGAGAGCTGGACGATGCTGCTGTTTGACGACGCCGGGTTGCCGCGCCCGACTCCGCAGTACGTGATCTACGACTTGTCCGGCAGGGAGATCTATCGACTCGACTTCGCGTGGCCCGAGCTGCGCATCGCCGTGGAGTACGACGGATACGAAGCGCACGAACATCGGGCAGAACGGGACGAACTGCGGGATCAGGACTTACGGCGGCGGGGATGGATCGTGATCAGAGCGACCAGCGCCGATCTGGCAGAGCCGTCTCGCCTGCTCGAAAGGATCGCGACGGCGTTTCGGGCTCGCGGCATGGCGGCGTGAGGCCGGCGTCGGTGAAGCTCGCGCCCAGGAAGGTGCAATTCGCGCCGAATACGGTGCGACTCGCGAGCAATAAGGTGAGACTCGCGCCGAATAGGGTGAGACTCGCGGCGAGCGTCGCGAATGTCAGGCCTGTCCGCTATGCGTGGCCGTACACCAAACCGCCACGCGGTCGCCACACTAGGTGGCCCCATCGACAGGGCGGCGCAAGCCCGCCGGGTACCCTGCGCCCGTGAGCTTGCACACGAACGCACCCCAGGACACTCAAGCGTCTTACGAGGGCTACGACCTGATCGTCGTTGGGTCCGGTTTCTTCGGTCTGACCGTCGCCGAACGCGCCGCGACCCAGCTCGACAAGCGGGTCCTCATCCTCGAACGGCGTCCGCACATCGGCGGCAACGCGTACTCCGCGCCCGACCCGGACACGGGCATCGAGGTGCACGAGTACGGGGCGCACCTGTTCCACACCTCCAACAAGCGGGTGTGGGACTACGTCAACCAGTTCACCGACTTCACCGACTACCAGCACCGGGTGTTCGCCAAGTACAAGGGACAGGTCTACGCCTTCCCGATGAACCTGGCGCTGATCAACCAGTTCTTCGGCAAGTCGCACACACCGGACGAGGCGCGCGAGCTCATCGCCGAGCAGTCGAGTGAGATCGACACCAAGGACGCGCAGAACCTCGAGGAGAAGGCGATCTCGCTGATCGGCCGCCCGCTCTACGAGGCGTTCGTGAAGGGCTACACGGCCAAGCAGTGGCAGACCGACCCGAAGGAGCTGAACGCGAGCATCATCACGCGGCTCCCGGTGCGCTACAACTTCAACAACCGCTACTTCAACGACACCTACGAGGGGCTGCCGGTCGACGGCTACACCGCGTGGCTGGAGCGGATGGCCGACCACCCGAACATCGAGCTGCGACTGGACGTCGACTACTTCGACGTCCGCGAGAACATCCCGGCCGGCACGCCGACCGTCTACACCGGTCCGGTCGACCGCTACTTCAACTACGAAGAGGGTCGCCTCGGCTGGCGCACCATCGACCTGGAGCGCGAGGTCGTCGACACCTACGACTTCCAGGGCACCGCGGTCGTCAACTACAACGACGAAGAGGTGCCGTTCACCCGGATCCACGAGTTCCGGCACTTCCACCCGGAGCGCGACGACCGGTACCCGAAGGACAAGACGGTCATCCTGCGGGAGTACTCCCGGTTCGCCAACGACGACGACGAGCCGTACTACCCGATCAACACCGCAGAGGACCGTGCCATGCTCGAGGCTTACCGCGAGCGGGCGAAGGTCGAGGCCAAGGAGCGCAACATCCTCTTCGGCGGTCGGCTCGGCACGTACAAGTACCTGGACATGCACATGGCGATCGGGTCCGCGCTGTCGGCGTTCGACAACAAGATCGCTCCGCACCTGACGGACGGGGCACCGCTCGACGGCTCGCTCGATGCCTGAGACGCCCGCGTCGCCGGGACCGGCGGCGGAGGCGGCTGCCGAGGTCGCGCTGTTGGTCGCGATCCAGCAGGCGCTGGTGCGGCCGAGCGCGAGTGGTCGGCAACGGCGCGCCGTGATGAGCGCGGCACGTGGTTTGTCCTACTTCGGTGAGCACAGCATCGGCTGGTTCGCGGCTGGGCTCGCCGGGGCTGCAGTGGACCGGCGTCGCAGGGGGCAGTGGCTGACGGCCGCGGCGAGCGTCGTCGGGGCGCACGCGGCGTCCGTCGTGGTCAAGCGGATGGTACGACGTCGACGGCCGGAGGACCCCGCGGTCCAGGTCGGCGTCGCGACACCCAGCAAGCTCAGTTTTCCTTCCTCCCACGCGACGTCGACCACAACGGCGGCTGTGGTGTACTCGAAGCTGACCGGCCGTACCCTCGTGCCAGTGCTGGTGCCGCCGATGCTTGCTTCGAGATTGGTGCTTGGCGTGCACTACCCGACTGACGTGCTGGCAGGGGCGGCACTGGGTGGTGCGATCGGCGCGCTAGTGCGCCGCAGGCTCACCGGTCCCAGTTAGAGGAGTGCGACGTGAGCGAGACCGCTGAGGAAACGGCGACGACGACCGCGACGCGCGGCGCGCCGGGCGCGATAGCGGGAGTGCTCAGGACCGCGCGGCCGAAGCAGTGGGTGAAGAACGTCCTTGTGCTGGCCGCGCCGTTCACGGCGGGCAAGCTCGCTGACGCGTCGGTGCTGATCGACGCCGGGATCGCGTTCCTCGCGTTCTCGCTGGTCGCCTCGGCGGTGTACCTGATCAACGACGCGGTCGACGTCGAGGCGGACCGCGCGCATCCCACGAAGTGTCGACGTCCGATCGCGGCGGGCGCGGTGCCGATCCCGCTCGCGTACGGCGCTGCGGTGGTGTTCTTCGCCGGAGGTATGGCCGTCGGGGCGCTGACCAGGTGGGAACTTCTCGTCGTCCTCGGCATCTACGCCGGCGTGCAGGTCGGCTACTGCTTCGGGTGGAAGCATCAGCCGGTGGTGGACCTGTGCATCGTGGCGTCCGGGTTCCTGATGCGCGCGATCGCGGGTGGCGCGGCGGCCGGTATCGTGCTGTCGCAGTGGTTCCTGCTGGTCACGGCGTTCGGCTCGCTGTTCATGGTGTCCGGCAAGCGCTACGCCGAGATCGTGCTGTTCGAGCGCACCGGGGCGAAGATCCGATCGTCGTTGAAGAAGTACTCCGCCAGCTACCTGCGGTTCGTGTGGGCGGCGTCGGCCGCGATCGTGATCATGGCGTACTGCCTGTGGGCGTTCGAGATTCGGCAGGACGCCGATGGCCCGGTGTGGGCCGTCGTGTCGATGGTCCCGTTCGTCATCGCGATCCTGCGCTACGCCGTCGACGTCGACGGCGGCAACGCGGGCGAGCCGGAGGAGATCGCGCTGAACGACCGGGTGCTGCAGATCCTCGGCCTTGGCTGGGTGGCCAGCCTCGTCGCGGCGTTCTACTTCTGAGGCGCGCGGCGCGCTGGCCGCCCGAAATTGTCGTACCCCTGAATTACGGTCGCGTTGTTGGTCACCGTTGAAGGGGGACGAGCAACGTGCGACCCAAGCCGACGCGGCTGTACCACTTCACGCATGTCGAGCACCTCCACGAGCTCGGTATAACCGGTCTCGGTCTCGCCAAGGGCCGCGTACTCGTTAATCGTCAGCAAGCGCGCAGGTGGCCGGAGCGGGTGCTCGGGCGGTTCAGGTAAGGCAGTCATCCGGTCCTCACGATCCCTCCGCGCTCAGTCTGGCACAACGGGCCGACAGTATTAGGTCATCGTCGTTTTTCCTACGCATAGCGGTGCCACCTAAGGAGTGACATGAGGCCCCGTCGTTTTGTCGGTCCGCTACGGCAGGGTTGGCGGCATGGATGAACTGAGGGGCAAGGTAGCGCTGGTCGCTGGCGCGACGCGCGCGGCGGGCCGGGCGATCGCGGTTGAGTTGGGCCGACGAGGTGCGACGGTGTACGCCACTGGCCGGACGACGCGGGAACAGCGGTCGGAGATGAACCGGCCGGAGACCATCGAGGAGACCGCAGAGCTGGTGACCGCCGCGGGCGGAACGGGAATCGCGGTGCGGGTGGACCACCTCGTGCCAGACGAAGTGGTGGCCCTGATTAAACGGATCGACCGCGAGCAGGGCCGGTTGGACGTGCTGGTCAACGACATCTGGGGCGGCGACCAATACATGGAGTTCGGCCACAAGCTGTGGGAGCACTCGCTCGACGGCGGGTTGCGGATGCTGCGGCTCGGGATCGACACCCATGCCATCACCAGCCACCACGCGCTGCCGCTGCTGATCCGCCGCCCTGGCGGGCTGGTGATCGAGATGACCGACGGCACGGCGGAGTTCAACGCCAACTACCGCGCCGACGCCGGGTTCTTCTACGACCTGGTGAAGGTGTCGGTGCAACGGATGGCGCTGGCCCTGTCCGAGGAGCTACGCCCGTACGGCGGCACGGCGCTCGCGCTCACTCCGGGCTGGCTGCGTTCCGAGGGCATGCTGGAACACTTCGGCGTGACCGAAGCGAACTGGCGCGACGCGACCGCCAAGGAACCGCACTTCGTGATCTCGGAGTCCCCGACCCTCGTCGGTCGCGCGGCGGCGGCCCTCGCGGCAGACCCGGACGTGTCGCGCTGGAACGGGCAAACGCTGTCGTCCGGCCACGCGGCGAACGTCTACGACTTCACCGACTCCGACGGCAGCCGCCCCGACGCCTGGCGCTACATGGTGGAAGTCCAGAGCAAGGACAGACCGGCCGACGCTACCGGCTACCGCTAGCCGGGCGCCCTACAGCGGCAGCTTGCGGAAGATCGGCCGGGGGACGTGGCGCAGCGCCGACATGACGAACCGCATGGGCGGCGGCGCCCAGACCAGCTCCTTGCCCTTCGCGGCGGCGTCGACGGCGATCTCCGCGACCTGCTCGGCCGACACCGCGAGCGGGGCGGCGTCGAGGCCGTCGGTCATCTTCGTTCGCACGAAGCCGGGCCGCACGACCGACACCCGCACGCCGTGTGGCGCTAGCGCCTCGCCGAGCCCCAGGTAGAAGCCGTCGAACCCGGCCTTGGTGGAGCCGTACACGAAGTTCGACCGGCGCACCCGCTCGCCCGCCACCGACGACAGCGCGATCACCGAGCCGTGGCCCTGCCGCTTCAGCCGCTCGGCCAGCGCCACACCGGCCGAGACCGCCGCCGTGTAGTTCACCGTGGCGAGCCGCACCGCCGTCGCGTGGTCCTGCCACGCCTGCTCCGGGTCGCCAAGCAGCCCGAACGCGACGACCGAGATGTCGATGTCCCCGCCAGCGAACGCCTGCTCGATCGCGGCCGGGTGCGCGTCGGTGTCGGTGGCGTCGAAGTCCAACTCGTCGACGTCGTTGCCCGCATCGGACAGCCGCTTCGCCGCCGCAGTGCGGCGTTCGGACGGCCGCGCGGCGAGCACGATCCGCAGCGGTCGCCGCGCGGCGTAGCGCTCCGCGATCGCGAGCGCGATGTCGGACGTGCCGCCGAGCAGCAGCAGCGACTGGGGGTTGCCAACAGCGTCAATCACAGCGCCACCTTATCCATTCGCCGAGGCCACGACACGCGGCGGTGAGCCGAGCGCGCGTCACCGCCGCCGGGCGGCCAACCGGCCCCGTGCCCGGCCGACGGCGCTCAGCCCGTCCCGCGCCTTGTCAGCCAACCGGGGGTACTTCCGCGCGGCCCACTTCGCGGCAAGCCGCAACGGCGACGCGTTCTCCCGTTCCTGGACGGTCTGCAGCTCGTTGCGCATCTCGTCCATGCGGAACAGCACGTTCGCGAGCGCGTCCAGCGATGCCTCCAGCATCTCGGCGTCGCTGGCGTTGTCCGGCTGGCGCGGCGATGGCTGCGCCGGATCCCACGTCGGAATCAGCTCCTCGAGGTCGCCGACGACGTCGTACTCGGCCTCGCGCAGCTCCTGCACGATCTCCTTGGCCTGCTGCGTGACCCACTCCCGGTCCTCGGCGGACAGTTGCAGCGGCTCCGAACCGTCCCGCGCCGCAAGCACGTCGACGGCCAGGTAGTGCTTGATCATGTTGTGGTAGCTGGGGCCGTCCATCTCGTCGATGATCTTGGCATTGAGGCGGCGCAGCAGGTTCGTCTCGACAAGGCCCATCGACGGGTTGCGGGACGTCACGTCGGCGGGGCACTGCTCGGGGTCGATGCCGATGGTGCGGGCGAACCGCGTCCACAGCGTGTCCTTGCCCGCCGCGTCGCGCGGTGGCGCGGTCACGATGTGCACCCGTTCGGGTGGGATATCAGCCGTCCACGTCCGCAGCACATGGGGCAGGCTCTGGTAGTCCCAGAAGATGTTGGCGAAGAACGGGTTCACCCTGTCGTCGATGCGCTTGAGCGAGTGCAGGTAATCCGAGTAGGTGAGCAGGCCGCGGTTCTTGATGTCCTCCTGCCAGTGCGCCGGGATCTGCCGCGCCAGGTCGCGGGCGGTCATCACGATGTGCACTTCGAGACCTTCGAGGTCGCGCATCGCGCGTCGCACGGTGTCGGCGTCGGCCAGCGAGAACATCTCGTGCGAGATGATCGACGGCCCGTCCCACTGACGCACCATGCCGACGACACTGCCCCACGCGCCCGCGATCTTTGGTCCGGATACTCCGTAATAGTCCAATCTGCGCAGATCTTGCGCCGCAAGGAAATGCGCTTGGCCGTTGGACTCGGGATAGAGCACGCCGAGGTCGCGCAATTCGCGGCGTTTTCCGGACATAACGTGCTGAAGATACGTAGTGCCCGTTTTGGGAGCGCCAATATGCAGGTAGACGCGCTGCGTGCTCTCGCCCATGGCCTCACAGGGTAATACCGGGCGAAGCTCTCGTGTGGCCGGGTCCGTTATTTGGCTCGTTATGACCGAAATGTGCGACTAAATCGCCAATCGGCGGGCCAAATCAGAAACAAAGATGTCGTCCGGATCGACGTTTTCGCGGATTTTGCGCCATTCATCCAACTGGGGATACATCGCGGCGAAACCCTCCGGGCTCATCCGGGAGTCCTTCGCGAGGTACAGCCTGCCGCCCATGCCGATCACCCGCTCGTCCAACTCGGCGCACAGCCGGTGCAGGCCCTCCTTGACCGGGAAGTCGACCGTGATCGTCCAGCCCGGCATCGGGAAGGACAGCGGCGCCCGGTTGCCCTCACCGAACCGCTTGAACACGTTCAGGAACGACACGTGCCCCGACTCCGCGATGCGTCGCACGATCGCGCGGAACTCGTCGTCCTTCCCGAACGGCACGATGAACTGGTACTGCAGGAACCCGTTCGGCCCGTAGGCGCGGTTCCACTGCCCGAACAAGTCAAGCGGATGGTAAAAGGCCGTCAAATTCTGCACCATGCCGCGCCCGCGCTTCGGCGTCTTGCGGTAGTACAGCTCGCCGATGGCGCTGAACGTCAGCTTGTTGGCGAGGCCGTTCGGGAAGACGTCCGGCAGCGTCAGCAACGTCGGCGCGTCGAACTTCAACGGGTTCGCGCGCAGCTTCTTCGGCAGCTGGTCCAGCGTGGCCAGCGAGCCCCTGCCCAGCGCGGCACGGCCGAGCCGGGAATCGGTGGAGATCGAGTCGAACCACGCCGACGAGTAGTCGTACTGCTCGTCGGAGCCGTTGGCGAACAGCTCGATGGTCTCGTCAAGGTCGGCCGTGCGGTCGGTGTCCGCGATGAAGTACGCGGTCTCGGTGTGCTTCATCGCGATCGTCGCGCGCAGCACGATGCCGGTCAGCCCCATGCCGCCGACGGTGGCCCAGAACAGCTCCGACGCCGGCCCGTCCGGCGTGAGAGTGCGGACCTCGCCGTCCGCGGTGAGCAGCTCCATCGACACGACGTGGTTGCCGAAGCTGCCCGCGCTGTGGTGGTTCTTGCCGTGGATGTCCGAACCGATCGCGCCGCCGACGGTGACCTGCCGCGTGCCGGGCAGCACCGGCACCCACAGCCCGAACGGCAACGCGGCCCGCATCAGCGTGTCCAGGCTGACGCCCGCGTCCACGACGGCGAGGCCGCTGTCCGCGTCGATCGAGTGGATGCGGTTCAGCGCGGTCATGTCGACAACGACGCCGCCCGCGTTCTGCGCCGGATCGCCGTACGACCGGCCGAGTCCGCGCGCGATGACGCCGCGGTCGCCCGCGCGCTTGACGGCGTCGATGACGACGTCAGGGTTCTCCGCCCGGACGACGTCGGCGACCGTGGGCGCGGTGCGAGCCCACCCGGACAGTGCGGTCCTGCGCGTGTTCGGCGTCTCCACGCCCTCAGGGTAACGACCGCGCCACGTTAAACCCGGGTTTGGTCCGCCACCCGGTTGATGTACTGTGCCGCGCTATGGTGAAGCGGGCGGTTTATCTGCACGTGGGCGCTCCGAAAACCGGCACCACGTACCTGCAGACGATTCTTTGGGACAACCAGGACGCGCTCGGCGAACGCGGCGTGTTCCTGCCGGGGAGAAACCGTTTCGATCACTTCAGCGCTGGCTTCGACCTGCGGGGCGTCAAGCAGGAGCCGGGTGACCCGCGCAAGAACTGGGACGGCGCGTGGGACAGGCTGGCCACCAAGATCCAGAACTCGGAGAGCGACGTCGCCGTGGTGTCGGACGAGCGGCTCGCGTCGTGCCGCATCTCGGAGGCCAAGCGCGTCGTCGACTCCCTCGCACCCGCCGAGGTGCACGTCATCTACGTGACGCGCGACCCGGCCGGGCTGTTGTCGGCCGCGTGGCAGGAACACGTCAAGCACGGGTACCGCCGCGGCTTCGAGGACTGGCTCACCGACACGCTCAACCCCTCCGGTACCGAGTGGTACTGGAAGGTCCACGACGTCGGCGAGGTGCTGCGGCGCTGGAAAACCGCCGTGCCGCACGACAACCTGCACCTGGTGACACTGCCGCCGCGCGGGTCCGCGCCCGACCTGCTGTGGCGGCGGTTCTGCTCGGTGCTCGACATCTCCCCGGACGGCGTGGACACCGACACGCGCGCCAACGTCTCGCTCGGCGTGGAGGGCACCGAGCTCATGCGGCGGATCAACGAGAAGCTGCCGGACGACTTCCCGACGTGGCAGCAGATCGGCGTCGGCCGCGACATGCTCGCCAACAACGTGCTCGCCAAGCGGCAAGGCAAGACGTCGATCAACGTGTCGGAACGGCTGGCCGACCAGGTCGAGCGGTACACCGAGAAGCTGATCGCGGACATCACGGCGTCCGAGGTCGACGTCACCGGCGACCTCGATGACCTGCGGGCCGGTGCGACTCGCGCCACTGCCATGGCCGAGGACGTCGACGTCACGGACGCCGCCATCGACGGGCTCGCGGGACTGATGGCGCAGACGGCGGAGCTCCGCGACGACTGGCGGACGATGAAGCGCGAGCTGGTCACGGCGAAGGCACAACGGAAGGCTGCCGTGCACCGCGCCGAGAAGGCGGAAGCGGCGCTGCGGAACCGGCGACGCGCGGAGGCGACGCGAACCCACCGCGTCAAACGACGGGTCGTGGCGCTCGGCGCGCGGTCGCGACCCGTCGGCGCCGCGCTGCGCGTGTACCGGAGGCTCCGCCGCGGGTGAGCGGGCTCAGCCCGTGGGTCGGGTGCCGTTCGGCCGGTGCCGCGCGAGACGTCGCAGCCCTCCGCTGGCGCGGCCACGGTTCTGGAGCTTCTGCTCGGCCGCGTCGAGCTTGCCACGTAGGTTCGCGCTCTGCTGCTTGAGCGCGTCCAGCGTGTCGTTGACCTGCCCGACCATGCCGACGATGCCGTCGAGCGCCGCGTCGAGCAGTTCGCTGTCGGTGACCGTCTCGGGCGTCGTGCCCTCACGCGCGTGGGCGGGGTCCGGGATGAGCTCCTCCAGGTCGCCCCAGACGCGCACGCCGGTCTGCTCCACCTCGGTGACGATGCGTTTGCTCTGCTCAACGACCCACGGATAGAGGTCCGCCGGTAGCGTGAGCGAGGACTCGTCGCGGCTCCGCGTGGTCAGTACCCGCTTGGCGAGGATCTGCTTGACCAGCTTCTCGCTCGCCTTCCAGCCGAGGCCGCGTTCCTTGGCGCGGCTGTTGACGCGCCGCATCAGCTCAGCAGAGACGACGCCGAGCGAGGTGTTCTGGCGGTTGCTGGTGGAGTCGTAGTCAGCGGGGTCGAGGCCGAGCACCTCGGCGAAGCGCTGCCACAGCACCCCGGAGTCGGCGCCAGGCGGCGGGACGGTGACGACGTGCATCCGCTCCATCGGGATGACCTTGTTCCAGCGGCGCAGGATGGCCCCGATGTCCTGCTGCCGCCACATCCGTTGTCCGGCTTCGACGTCGCTCGACTCCGGGTCGGCCAACGCGGCGATGTAGTCGTCCCACGTGAACGACGACCAGTTCTGCATCGACTCCTGCCAGCTGGCAGGGAGGATGCGGGCAAGGTCGCGGCCGGTGATGACCACCTTGACGGTGGCGGGCGCGAGGCTGTCGACCGCGCGCTTTACCTGCTTGGGCCCCGCGCTGACCAGCCATTCCATCGACACGATGGCGGTGTGGCCCCGCCATGCGTTGATCTCGTCGGCG
Organism: Actinophytocola sp.; assembly: GCA_009377475.1. Taxonomy (GTDB): domain Bacteria; phylum Actinomycetota; class Actinomycetes; order Mycobacteriales; family Pseudonocardiaceae; genus Haloechinothrix_A. Next base: position 28,716 of record WHTY01000004.1, on the reverse strand, counting down.
AGCCGCCGCCACGCGCCGGCGACGTCGGAGGCCTTGTGGTTGTGCGGGTTGATGTTCGCGAGGTCCCGCGCCGCGTGCACCTGCCGCACCCAGCCGCCGCGCGGCCACAGCACGCCGCGTTCGGCGAGCTTCTCCCGGTTGTTCGCCAGGACGTCCTGGAGGTACGTCGTGCCCGACTTCGGCGTGCCGATGTGGAGATAAACCGTCTTCCCCTGGCCGTTCGCGGCCGGTGTTTCGGTCAACGCCTACCCCTGTTCTCTCTGCCAGCGTCCGACCGCTCGGTGGGCACAGTGACGCGGTCGCCGCCGCACCCCGACGCGCGGCCCGGACGCGATGCGGATTCAAGTGTAGCGGTGTGTACACCCGATTTGACGCTCGCGCAACCGCATAAACATAGCGGGTGCGCCGCGCCGGTGAGTTTGGGCGTCCAACGTCGTTATTACATCGTTCCTGTACCCTTCCGCTCCATGAGCAGGAGTGTTGTCTACCTGCATGTCGGCGCCCCGAAGACGGGCACTACATACCTCCAGGGCATCTTGTGGAAGAACCGCAAGGAGCTGGCGTCGCGTGGTGTGTTCGTGCCAGGACGTAACCACGTCGACCACTTCAGGGCTGGCTTCGACCTGCGAGGTGTCGAAAAGGACCCGCGTGACCCGCGCAAGGATTGGCAGGGCGCGTGGGGCGAGATCGCGCGAAAGATCAAGAACTCCAAGCGTGAGATCGCCGTGGTCTCCGACGAGCGGCTGGCGGCGTGCACCCCTGAGGAGGTCCGGCGAGCCGTTGACTCCCTCGCGCCTGCCGAGGTGCACGTCATCTACGTGACGCGCGACCCCGCTGGGCTGCTCTCCGCCGAGTGGCAGGAGCACATCAAGCACGGCGACAAGCGCGCCTTCGACGCGTGGCTGGACAACACCCTCAACCCCAAGGGGCACGAGTGGTACTGGAAGGTCCACGGCGTCGGCGACGTGCTGCGTCGTTGGGGCACGTCGGTTCCCAATGACCGGTTGCACCTGCTGACGCTGCCCCGGCGCGGCTCCGACCCGGAGCTGCTGTGGCAGCGGTTCTGCTCGGTGCTCGGCATCTCCCCCGACGACGTCGACACCGAGGGACGCGCGAACGTCTCGCTCGGCGTCGAGGGCGCCGAGCTGCTGCGGCGGGTCAACGAGGTGATGCCGGACGAGTTCCCGCGCTGGCACCGCATCGGCGTCACCCGCGAGATGCTGGCGCACCGCATCCTCGCGCCGCGCGCGCAGAAGACGTCGATCGGCGTGCCGGAGCGGCTGGCCGACAAGGTCGATCAGTACACCGAGCAGCTGATCGTCGACATCAAGAACTCCGGCTGCGACGTCGTCGGCGACCTCGACGAGCTGAACGCGGGCCCGGTCAAGGGCGGCGGCGTGCCTGACGAGCTTGACGTCACCAGCGCGGCCGTCGACGGCGTCGCTGGCCTGGTGGTGCAGATCGGCAAGCTGCGCGACGAGCTGCGCGAGGCTCGCAGTGAGCTGGCCGACGAGCGCGAGCGGCGCAAGATCAAGGAGCGCATGGCGGCTCGGGCGTGGGGGCTGCTGCAGGAGCACCGGAAGCTGCCGCCGAAGGAGCGGGTCAAGCGCTGCGTCGTCGAGCTTGGCGACCAGTCGCGTATGGTCGGCAGCGCGCTCAAGGTATACCGCAAGGTGCACCCGAACAAGGACTAGCGCTGACAGACCAGCTTCGGTAAAAGAGAGTGCAATGAAAAGGTAAAGCGTTGGTGGCAGAATCCGTGACGGATGAATCGAGGATTTCGGAGCGCGACACCGGTTCTCGATCAATCTTCGCGCAACTGATCCGATTCGGGATCGTCGGCGTGTTCTGCGCCGTGCTCGATTTCGGCAGTTACAAGGCGCTGCTCGCATTTACCGACGTCTCGCCGTACGTCGACGTCGCGCGCGGCATTAGCTTCATCATCGGGACGACGACCGCCTACGTGCTCAACAAGCGCTTCACCTTCGGCGCGAGCGGCGGCATCTGGCAGGCCAGCGGCTTCACGACCCTCTACGGCACGACATTCGCGGTGGCTGTCGGCGTCAACTCCATCTTGTTGCATGCGTTGCCGACACCGGGCTGGCGCGTGGAGTTCGCCTGGCTGATTTCCCAGGCGATGGCCACCACGATCAACTTCATCATGCTCCGGCTCGTGGTGTTCCGAGAACGCACAAGGCCAACCAGTCGTTAGTGAAAAGTAATGATTCAATACGTGCTGACGTGGGTGAAGGCGCGGAAATCGCACCATGTACCTTAACCCCGCGAACCGAAGCCCCGCATTGCATGGCAGACAGTATTCAGGAATGAGGCGCGATGTCCGGCAAGACAGTTCCGGAGAGTAAGAAGGCCGAGGACGTGGCCGAGGCTACGCAGACCGAGCCGACCAATGGCCATGCCGCCACGGCGACCGCCGGTGATCTGGCGAAGGCAAAGGTGGACAACGAGCCCATCCTCACCGAGCATGTGTCGCACGGTCGCCTGCTGGCCCAGCGCGGCCTGTTCGTCGGGCCGTCCGACCTGGTGAGCAAGGACCTCTACGCCAGGGTGTCCGACCACAGCAAGGGCATCGTCACCCGCACCCGCGACACCATCACCGTCGGCCCGAACGCCAAGGTCACCACCAACACCTACTTCGGCAGGTTCCCGGCGTCCTACTGGCAGCGCTGGACGACGGCGCGCGAGGTCAAGGTCGAGCTGACCGCAACCGGCACCGGCAGCGTCTTCGTCGGTGCGTCGGACTACGAGGGCGAGCCGCGCCGCGTCACCTCCTGCCATCCCACTGACGCCGCCGCCCAGCGGATCACGCTGGACGCCGAGATCGACAAGTTCTTCGACGGCGGCGCGATGTGGCTGGAGATCGAGACCGGCTCCGGTGAGTCGCTGACCATCGAGAACGTGCGGTGGACGGTCGACGCGCCGGAGAAGATCCGGCCGACCGCGGTGACCATCTGCACGATGAACCGCGCCGACGACTGCCTGTCCAACCTGCGCGCGCTCGCCGACGACATCGACTCGATGGAGACGCTCGACGTCATCTACGTCGCCGACCAGGGCACCGACACGGTCGACTCCCGCGCCGGCTTCGCCGACGTCGCCAAGGACCTCGGCGCGAAGCTGGAGTACATCCAGCAGCCCAACCTCGGTGGCGCCGGCGGCTTCACCCGTGGTCTGTACGAGGTGGCGAGCCACACCGAGACCGAGCACGCCAATGTGCTGTTCATGGACGACGACGTGCTGCTCGAGCCGGACATCATCGTGCGGCTGACCGCGTTCTCCAACCGCTCGGCAGCGCCAGCCATCATCGGTGGCCAGATGCTGAACCTGCTGCACCCGCACCAGTTGCACCGCAGCGCCGAGTACGCGCTGCCGAACACGCTGGAGACGGGCCAGGTCGTCAAGCATGCCCTCGCCCGCGCCGACCTGCTGCGCCACGATCCGCGCAGCGGCAAGCCGAAGCAGCAGGAGCGTCGCGTCGACGGCGCGTACAACGGCTGGTGGGCCTGCCTCATCCCGTACGAGGTCGTCGCGAAGTGCGGATACCCGCTGCCGTTCTTCTTCCAGTGGGACGACCAGGAGTACGGCTTCCGGGTGAAATCCAAGGGCTTCCGCACCGTCACGCTGCCCGGCGCGGGTGTCTGGCACGCCGACTTCCACTGGAAGGACTGGGACGAGTGGCACCGCTACTTCAACCTGCGTAACGCCATGATCACCGCGGCGCTGCACACGCCGTTCGACATCAACCTGCTCGCCAAGACGGTGACAGGGCACATGATCCGGTACCTCCTCGGCATGCAGTACGCGCTCACCGCGACGTTGTTCAAGGCGATCGAGGACTTCCTCGCAGGGCCGGACGTCCTGCACGACGGCGGCGTCAAGGCAATGCAGGAGATCCGCGAGCTGCGGTCGCACTACCCGGAGTCGAAGCGCTACGACGCGACCGAGGTACCCGGCATCGGCACCAACCGGATCGCGATCGTCAACGCGGGTCCAACGCCGACAAGGAAGAACCTGGTGATGATCAAGCGGATCATCGACAAGGTGCGCGGCAAGCACCGTCACAAGATCGGCCAGGTCCCCGTCACCGACGCGCAGTGGTGGCACGTCGCGCTGTTCGAGACCGCCGTCGTCACCGACATGTCGCAGGGAGGCGTGCGGCTGCGCACGTACGACAAGCAGGAAATGATGCGGCTCGCCAAGCGCGGGTTCAAGCTGATCCGTCGGCTGCGCAAGGAAGGCCCCGCCGTCAGGGAGCAGTACAAGCAGGCGATGCCGGAGCTGACCAGCAGGGAGAACTGGCAGCGGCTCTACCGGCTGTGAGGTGAGCGGCAGGGGCCGGGCGGTGACGTCCGGCCCTCCGGTGCCGTGGGGTCGTCCGGCCCCCCGGCGCCCGGCGCCTGGCCGTTGTTGATCTTGAGGCGTTCTGGTTGTCCGAGCAACCAAAACGTCTCAAGATCCACTCGCTCGGCTACGCAAGCGACGCAAAACGGGCGCGCGACGGCCGTAGCCCGACGGCATCTCGACGGCGTCGCGGCAGTGGCGTGCGGGTCAGTAGCGGAAGAAGCGCTCGCGCTGGCCCTGCCGGACGAGCCGCAGCCACTGCGCGAACTCGCGCGGGCTGTGCTTGTGGCCGATGAAGTACAGCCCGAATCGGATGACCTCGAGCATCCCCAGCTTGCGCATGCCTGGCTGGGAGAGCAGGTAGCCCCGGTTGCGGTAGGTGAAGTAGCGCTTGACGTCGTTCTGTGGGTCCTGTGCGTGGAACTTGCCCCACAGCATCGGCTTGAACTCGTCCGAGCCGTCAGGGTGCAGGTAACGCACCTTCAACGACGTCCCGAACGGCAGTCCTGACCGAACCAGCCGCCGATGCACCTCGACCTCGTCGCCCCGGAAGAACAGCCGCAGGTCGGGCACGCCCACGACGTCCAACGTCGACGCGCGGAACAGCGCCCCGTTCATCAGCGACGCGATGCCGGGCAGGAAGTCATCGCCCAGCTCCTCCGACGTCCGCTTCCACGTCAGGCCGCGTCGCAACGGGAACGCGAGCTGGTCCGGGGTGTCGATGTTGACGACCATGGGCGAGATCTCGGCGAGGTCGCGCGTTGTCGCCTCATCGAGCAGGACGTCGAGCACGTGCTCGTCGGCGGGCCTGCCGTCGTCGTCGGCGCACCAGACCCAGTCCGCGCCCATCGCGAGCGCCTGCAGCATGCCGAGCGCGAAGCCGCCCGCGCCGCCGAGGTTGTGGTGCGACGGCAGGTAGGTGTGCGGCACGTCGAGCGCTTCGACGACGTCCTTTGCGGGCTCGTCAGGGCCGTTGTCGACGACGATGAGGTGGTCGACCGGCCTGGTCTGCGCGGCGATGACCTTGAGCGAGTTGGCGAGCAGCTCACGCCGATGCCGGGTGACGACGACCGCCACCACCGATCCGGCTGGCAGTCCGTGTTCGCTCGGCTCAGTCACTGCCCACCGCCTGCCGGGTTGCCGGTGCCAGCCGGGTTGCTGGTGGCCGCGGAGGTGCCGGTGTTAGCCGGGTTGCTGTCGGCGGCCGCTGGCTTGCTGTCGGCCGCAGGCTGAGCGGGGCCGTCGGAGTTCCCGCCAGCGGGCGTGCCGCCGTTCGCAGTGGCGGCAGCGCCCTTGCCACCGCCGCCAGCGCCGGGACCCTTGCCACGAGGACCGCCACCGCCGGGACCGCCGCCACCGGGGCCCTTGCCGCCGCCACCGGGGCCTTTGCCGCCACCGGGGCCGCCCTTGCCACCGCCGGCACCGCGACCCTTGCCGCCGCCGCGCCGGGGCGCCCGCTTCTGGAACGGGTCACTGCCCTTGTACGCCGTCAGCACCTCGCGCAGCGAGCCCTGCTGCTTCATCTGCCCGCCGTCCATCCAGATGGCCGACGTGCACAGCTCCTTCAGCATGCCGTTCTGGTGGGAGGCGAAGACGAGCAGGCCGGAGCGGTTGACGAGGTCAACGAGCCGGGAGCGCGCCTTGTTGAGGAACGCGGCGTCCACGGCGCCGATGCCCTCGTCGAGCAGCAGGATTTCCGGGTCGATCGACGTCACGACGCCGAGCGCGAGCCGCACCCGCATACCGGCGGAGTAGGTGCGCAGCGGCATCTGGAGGTAGTCGCCGAGTTCGGTGAACTCCGCGATCTCGTCGACCCGCTTCTCCATCTCCTTGCGGGTCATGCCCAGGTACAGCCCGCGAATGAGGATGTTCTCGTAGCCGGACGTCTCGTTGTCCATGCCGACGCCGAGGTCGAACACCGGCGCGACCCTGCCCCTGATCTTCGCCGTGCCGCGAGTGGGTTCGTAGATGCCTGCCAGCAGCCGCAGCAGCGTGGACTTGCCCGCGCCGTTGTGGCCGACGAGGCCGACGCGGTCGCCCTCTGTCAGCGACATGTTGATGTTGTGCAGCGCCTCGATGACGGGCACCTTGTTGTCCATGCCGATGTGGCCGCCGACTTTGCCGAGCACCCGCTTCTTCAGCGAGCGGGTCTTCGCGTCGAAGATCGGGAAATCGACGTAGGCGTTGTTTACCTCAATACTGACCATGAGTCACACCCAATACGAGACGCGGGCACGGTAGTTGCGCAACACCACCAGGGTGAGGCACCACCCGATGACGGTGACGGTGAGCGTGATCCACCAGTGATGCCACGATTGCTCGGCGCCGGTCATCGGCGCCCGCACGATCTCAAGGAAGTGGTACATCGGGTTGAGTTCGTAGATCAGCGTCCGTGACGACCCTTCCATGTCGCCGCCTTGCCTCACCCACAGCGACTCGATCGACCAGACGATCGGCGTCATGAAGAACAGCAGGCTGCTGATCGAGTCGATGAACTGCGGAACGTCACGGAATCGGGTGGAGATGATTCCGAACAGCAGCGCCACCCACACGCCGTTGACCAGCAACAACGCCAGACCGGGGATCGCGATCAGGATCGACCAGTCGATGCCGGGATTCTTCATGCTCATGGGGGCGCCGTCGACCAGGTCGTACGGCTCGTTCAGGTGGGTGAAGAACACCGCGATGACGATGACGTACACCGCGAGGTTGTGGATGAAGACGATCGACAACCGCCACGTCGTGCGCAGCGCGTATACCGTCAACGGGGAGGGCAGGTGCTTGACGAGCCCCGCATTCCTGATGAAGGTGTTGGAGCCTTCCTTCAGCGACGACATGATGAAGTTCCAGATGAGGAACCCGGTCGCGATGTACGGGATGTACGCGCTGAGCGGGGCATTGAATAGCTGCGAGTACAGCATGCCGAGGCCGGTCGCGGTGATGCCCATGCTGAGCGTGATCCACAGCGGCCCGAGGGTCGACCGGCGGTAGCGCTGTCTGATGTCCTGCCAGCCGAGGTGACTCCAGAGCTGACGGCTACGCAGGCCTGCGCCGATGTCGGCGAACGCGCGCTTGAACGTGCGCGACCTGTTCGTGTCGACCGCGGGCGGTTCGGTCATGACGGGCGGCTCCGTCGTGCTTGTTTGCTGCACGAGCCATGAGGGTACCGGCCCGCTACCGGGCGCTTCATAGCAGGCAGCGCGCGGAGGTGCGCTAGCCGATTCGGACGCCTACGATGTGCTGGTAACAGTTTTGGTTGGTGGAATCTGGGTTTTGTCTAGCTTGAGTGTTGTTGGGTCGCCGTCCGGTTTGTTGGCGCGGCTGATCCATGCCTACGCCGACGATCCGCAGCCCCGCGCGGTCGCTGTCGTTGGCAACCAGCCGTTGCCGCCGGACGAGCGACGTGCGAAGGCGATCGACGCGTGTGACGTCGTGTTCCGGGTGAACGGGTTCGTGTGCGACGAGCCAGAGGGCCCGCCGACCGTGGGGAGCAGGACGCACGTCGTCGTCTTCAACCGGATCGTGCGCGCGACGCCGTGGCTGTTCCACGACTACCGCGACCGGCTGTACCTGCTTGTCGAGCCGCGCAGGATGCACAAGGAGCCGACGCGGCTGCCGCACTGGTGGCCGCACGACCTTGGCGCGGTGCCGGTGTCCAACCGCGAGGTCACGCTGCCGCTGTCCGCCGCCCTCGGGCTCGACACCGACGCAGCGTGGGCCACCACCGGCACGATGGCCGCCTGGATCGCGCGGACGACGTTCCCCGACGCCGACCTGTACCTGTCCGGCTTCTCATTCCTCGACGACCCCGAGCAGACGTCGTGGCGGCACGCGTCCGGCGACTCCTGCCCGGTCGGCAAAGAACACCACATCGGGCGAGAGGGCAGGCTGCTTTCGTCCTGGACGGAAAGCACGGAAACCGGAAACACCTATCTGCTGCGGTGAGCACGTAACGGAGGAAGCTGATGGCCCGCCTGTCCCTGAGACCACGTGTCGCCGACCGGTTGGCGCGCTTTGTCAACGTCAGGGTCGATCGGAAGCTGCGGCCCGCCACGCGGGAGTGGCAGCGGCGGCTCGACGTCCAGATGCGTCCGCTCGCGCAGCGGCTTGACCGGCATCGCGCGCGGCTCAACCAGCAGCGGCGCAGCATCGCGCGGCTGGCGACGTCGGTCGAGGAACTGCGCCGCGAGCTGCGTCAGACGAACTCCGCGGTGGAGCGGATCATCCCGCAGGTCGCCGCGCAGGAGGACCGGATCGAGACGCTGCGGGGACGGCTCGCGGTCGCGCCATCGGCCGAGTACGGGGACGTGGCCGAGGCGCGGGGGCTGATCGAGGAGGTGCAGCGCCAGCACGCCCAGATCAGGGTGCGGCTGTCCGGCATCGCGTTCTACGAGGAACGGCTGCGCAAGCTGGAGGATGCGCTGACGTCTCCGGGAAGCCATGTGAGCGCGTCGGCGGCGGGGGAGTGAGGCCATGCCCGAGCTGACGGTGCGCGCCGCGACCGAGGACGACGCCGACGTGCTGCTGCGATGGCGCAACGACCCGGTGACCCGCCGGTTCTCCCGCAACCACGACGTCGTGCGGCCTGCGGCGCACGCGGCCTGGCTGGCGGACGTGCTCGCCGCCGAAGACCGGGTGTTGTTCGTGCTGGAGGCGGACGGCGTGCCGGTCGCGACCGCGCGGTACGACAAGGTCGGGCCTGGCACGTGGGAGTCGAACGCGGCGGTCGCACCGGAGGCGCGCGGCCGGGGCCTCGGTGCGGAGGTGCTGGTCCGCACTCAGGACGTCCTGCGCGAGCGCTGGGACGCGCACACCGTCGTCGGAATGGTGCACGAGGACAACGTGGCCTCGCTGGCGATGCTGCGGCAGGCGGGCTACGTCGTCCGGGACGACGTCCCGGCGGAGCCGCCGTTCGTCGCAGTGGCCTGCTCCCTGTCCGGGGCGCGGGTATGAGCGGGTCCCTTATGCGTGGGTCGCTGCGGATCGGGGCGCACGACGTCGGGCCGTCACATCCGCCGTTCGTCGTGGCGGAGATGTCCGGCAACTACAACGGCGACTTCGACCGTGCGGTGGCGATCGTGGACGCGGTGGCCGAGGCTGGCGCGCACGCGCTGAAGTTGCAGACCTACACGGCGGACACCATCACCACCGACGCGGACACCCCGGCGTTTCGCGTCAGCGAGGACCATCCGCTGTGGGGCGGGACGACGTTGTACGAGCTGTACCGGCGGGCGCACACGCCGTGGGACTGGCACGCGCCATTGTTCGAACGGGCGCGGGCGAAGGGGTTGGCGGTGTTTTCCAGCCCGTTCGATGCCACTGCCGTCGAGCTGCTGGAGTCGTTGGACGCGCCCGCGTACAAGATTGCATCGGCGGAGATCGTCGACCTGCCGCTGGTCGAGTGCTGCGCCCGCACCGGCAAGCCGTTGCTCATCTCGACCGGCATGGCCAGCGTCGCCGAGATCGAGGCCGCCGTGCGGACCGCGCGACGCGCGGGCAACGACCAACTGGTCGTGCTCGGTTGCACCGCCGACTACCCGGCTGACCCTGCGGAGAGCAACCTGCGCGGGCTGCCGCTGCTCGCGGGCGTCACGGACGCGCTGGTGGGGCTGTCGGATCACACGCCGGGGATCGGCGCGCCGGTGGCCGCTGTCGCGCTCGGCGCGTGCGTGATCGAGAAGCACGTGACGCTCGCGCGCGGCGACGGCGGCGTCGACGCGGACTTCTCGCTGGTGCCTGACGAGCTCGCCGCGCTGGTCACCGAGACGCGCCGGGGGTGGCAGGCGCTGGGCGAGCCGGTGCTCGGGCCGACGCCGGGCGAGCGCGAGGGCCTGCGAATGCGCCGTTCGCTCTACGTCGTGGCGGACGTCCGGGTGGGCGACTCGGTGACGTCGACGAACGTCCGCTCCATTCGCCCAGCGGGTGGTCTGCCGCCCGGTGAGCTCGGTGTCGTGCTCGGCCGCACGTTCCGCGCCGACGCGGTGAAGGGGACGCCGCTGACCTGGGATTTGCTGTAGCGCGTCAGAGGTGCCAGAGGGCACTGACCGGGAGCGCCTTCAGCCGAGGCCCGAAGCTGACCGAGTCCGACCCCGCGTAAAGCACCACACCCGCGGTGAACGCGTCGCCCGCTTGCTGCTCGACGCGACGGAGCCCGGCGAAGTCGGACGCGGTCACCGTGCCGTGCTGGACGCCTTGACCTCGACGGCCGCGATGCGGCCATCGATGGTTTCGAGGATCGCGTCCACCTCGACCTACGGCCTGCGCATCTCGTCGGTCTTGCCGATGTCGGCAAGCTGACGGATGTCCCGGTCGATCAGGTTCCGGACATAGCTGGCGAGCAGTCGGGTGCGCCGGTGTTCGTCGTCCCGCTGCACGGCTGCCGGGAACCCGACCCTGGTGATGCGGGCGGCGAGTTCCTGCCGGTCAACGGCGGGCAGGTCGGGCGGCGGTTCGTCCGCGAGCGTGAAGATGCGTTCCGCGAAGCTGTCCGTCAGCCCCTCGATCTCGCTCTGCGAGAGCGGCCACAGCTCGATGGTCTCCATGCGCCCTGGCAAGGCGTCCGGCAACTTTGCTGTCCAAGTAGCCGTAGGCCTCGTGTCCATGTAGCCGGGCGGTCCGTGTCCGAGTGGCCGCAACACCGGCGTCGGGACGGCGTCGGGCGAGGCGTGGGCGGTGGCGGTTCGAGCCTGTTCGCGGATCCACTCGGCCGCCGATACGGCTGTATCGGATTTCGAAAGAGACAACCCACAGCCATGCTCGCCGGCACGGAGCCGCGAACTGCCCAGGCGAGTGGCCGCCCGGGCGCGAACGGAGCCAGCGCGCGCCGTCCGCACGCGAACGGAGCCAGCGCGCACCGCCCTCACGCCGAGAAGAACCCGCGCACCTCGGTGATGACGCGCTCGACGTCGGCGTCGGCCAAACCGGGCCAGAGCGGCAGCGACAGTTCGTCGGCGTAGAACCGCTCCGCGTTGGGGCAGAGGCCGCGCTGGTAGCCGAGATCGGCGAACACCGGGTGCCAGTACACCGGGACGTAGTTCACCTGCACGCCGATGCCCGCGCCGCGTAGGTGCCCGAACAACGCGCGCCGCCGCCCGTCGAGCACCCGCAGCGGGTAGAGGTGCCACATCGGGTCCGCGCCGTCGCGGGTGACCGGCGTGCGCACGCCGTCGACGTCGGCGAGCCCGCGATCGTAAGCGGCGTGGATCTCCGCGCGCCGCTGCTTGAACCACGCCAACCGGCGAAGCTGGCTGCTGCCGAGCGCGGCGAGAACGTCGGGCAGCCGGTAGTTCAGCCCGAACTCGTGCACCTCCTGGTGCCAGTCGCCCTCGTCCGGCCGGCGCTGCGCGGCCTTGTCGCGCACGAGCCCGTGGTTGCGGAACCGGCGCGCCCGCGCGAGCAACTCCTCGTACGGGCTGACGACCGCGCCACCTTCGGCCGTCGTCAGGTTCTTGGTCGGGAAGAACGAGAACGTCGTCAGGCCCGCCAGCGCGCCGACCGGCGTGCCGTGCCACGCGCCGCCGACCGAGTGAGCCGCGTCCTCCAGCAGCAGCGCGTCCGCGTCCCGCGCCACCGTGGCCAGCTCGTCCAGCCGTGCCGGGTGGCCCGCGTAGTCCACGGCGGCGACGACCCTGGTGCGCGGGCCGGTCGCCGTTCGCGCCGCGTCGACGTCCAGATTCCCCGTGTCCGGCTCGACGTCGGCGAACACCACCCGCGCCCCTCGCAGCACCGCCGTGGACGCCGTCGCGACGAACGTCATCGGACTGACGACCACCTCGTCGCCCGGTCCGACGCCCGCCGCCGCGTACGCCGTGTGCAGCGCGGCGGTCCCGGACGTGACGGCGACCGCGCCCGCCGCCCCGGACACCGACGCCAGGTCGTCCTCGAACCGCGTCAGCGCGGGACCGGTGGTGAGCCAGTCACCGCGCAGCACCTCGGCCACGGCGGCGACGTCGTCCTCGGTGATCGACTGGCGGCCGTACGGCAAGAAATCCTGCTGGGAGCGCTCCATGGGCTCAGGCATGCTGCGCGACCAATTCGGCGAGGTCGTCGGTGTCGAGCCACAGGTCGTTGGTGTCGGAGCGGTACGCGAACCCCTCGGGCACCGGTCTGCCGTCCTCGGGTGGCTCGTAGCCCCACCCTGCGATGTGCGGCTGGACGACGTAGCGGTCGTCGAGCCGCAACGTCCGGCGTGAGTCGTCCGCCGCGATCATCTCCTCGTGCAGCTTCTCGCCCGGCCGGATGCCGACGTCGTGCATCGGGCTGTTGGGCGCGATCGCCCGCGCCAGGTCGATCAGCTTCATGCTCGGGATGCGTGGCACGTACAGCTCGCCGCCGTGCATCAGGTCGAACGAGTCCACGACGAAACGCACCGCCTGCGGGAGCGTGATCCAGAACCGTGTCATGTCCTTGTGGGTGATCGGCAACGACTCGCCGCGCGCGGCGAGCGACCGGAACAGCGGAACGACGCTGCCGCGCGAGCCCATGACGTTGCCGTAGCGGACGACGGCGAACCGCGTCGGGTGCGTGGCGGCGTAGTGGTTCGCGCTGATGAACATGCGGTCGGCGCAGAGCTTGGACGCGCCGTAGAGGTTGATCGGGCTGGACGCCTTGTCGGTGGACAGCGCGACGACCTTCCGCACGCCCGTCTCGATGGCGGCCTCGATGACGTGCTGCGAGCCCATGACGTTGGTCTGCACGAACTCGAACGGGTTGTACTCGCCCGTGTCCACCTGCTTCAACGCCGCCGCGTGCACGACGTGGTCGATGCCGTGCATGGCGCGTTCCAGCCTGCGCCGGTCACGGACGTCGCCGACGAACCAGCGCACCCTCGGGTCGTCGAACCGCGTGCGCAGCTCGGACTGCTTCAGCTCGTCGCGGGAGAGCACGACGAGCCGCGCCGGGTCGAGCTCGGCCAGCGCGTAGGACAAGAACGTCGTGCCGAACGAGCCAGTCCCGCCGGTCAGCAGGATGCTCGATCCACGCAACTCGTTCATCGTCGCCCTCCTGTGTCCCGCATCATGCCGGTCGGACATCATGTCCGCATGGGCGCTGCACCGGCCGTCGCTGCTGTCATCCAGGCACGCAGTTCATCGTCTCGTTTGCCAGGCAAAGTGTCACGTTCACTTGACACAATGTCGGTGCTCGGCTGGGTCATTCGGGCGGCGGCGCGCGCGGACGGGATCGACCGGATCATCGTCGCGACCTCGGATCAACCGGACGACGACGCGGTGGCCGAGGACGCCCGCGAGCACGGTGCCGACGTCGTGCGCGGTCCGCTGGACGACGTCCTCGCCCGGTTCCTGCTCGCCACCGAGCGCTACCCCGCCGACGCGGTGCTGCGGCTGACCGCCGACTGCCCGCTGCTCGACCCGGCGCTGTTGTCGCAGGTCGTCGCGCTGTGGCGGCAGCAACCGACGCTGGATTACGTGAGCACTGACGTGGTGCGTACGCTGCCGCGCGGGCTCGACGCCGAGCTGGTGCGCACCGACGTGCTCGCCGAGCAGGCCAGGCATCCGCACGGGCCACACCGGGAGCACGTCACCTGGGGCGTGAAGCACGACCCCGCGCGGTACGCCTGCCAGGGCATCGTGGTCGTGCCACGTGCGGACGACCTGCGGGTCACGCTCGACACCGAGCAGGACTGGGCGCTCATCACCGGCGTCGTCACCGCGCTCGGCGACGGACCCCACCCGTGGCGGGACGTGGTGGCGCTGTTGCGCGCCCGCCCCGATCTCGTCGCGCTGAACGCGGACGTCGAACAGAAGGAGGTGCGGCCGTGATGCGGCTGCTGCTGCGGTCCGATGCGTCGGGCGCCATGGGGATCGGCCACGTCGGCCGCGCCGTCGCGTTCGCGGAGGAAGCGACGGCCCGGGGCTGGCAGGTCACCCACTCGGGCGCCGTCGAGAACGCGGACTGGCTCAGCGACCGGCTGGACGAGCTCGGCGTGAAACGGGTGCCCGCCGCTGACGGTCCCGCCGCGCTCGGCGTGCTCGCCGCCGAAGTGGACGCCGTCATCGTCGACCACCACGACCTTGACGAGCTGCGCGACCCGATCAACGCCGCAGGGGCGCTGCTCGTCTCGCTCGAGGGCGGGACGTTCGGCCGCAGGGCGGCGGACATCGTCGTGGACACCGCGCTCCGGCCGCAGGACCGCCCGGACGACGGCTCGCCGACCGTGCTCACCGGCCCGCGCTACGCGCCGATGCGCCAGGCCGTGCGCGACGCGCGCGAACGCAGGAACGCCACGCCGCCGGACAACGACCCGCCGCGCGTGGTCGTCGTGCTCGGCGGCGGGTCGCTGTGGCGGGACACGGTGACCGCGCTGCTGACCGCACTTCGGGACACCGAGCAACCGTTCCACGCCGACGTCCTCGCGCACGGCGAGCCGGATATCCCCACCGAGGGCAAGGGGCAGCGGTTCGACCTGGCGACACCGCACACCCGCCTGCCCGAGCTGCTTGCCGACGCCGACCTCGTCGTGAGCGCGGCGGGCGTGACGCTGACCGAGCTGTGCTGCATCGGCACGCCAGCCGCGTTGGTGCGGCTCGTGGAGAACCAGGTGCCGAACTACGACGCCGCCGTCGACCTTGGCGTCGCGGCCGGGCTCGGCACGGCGGAGGAGCTGGCGGGTGGGTCGAGCGCGGTCCGGGAGCTGCGGCGGCTGCTGTCCGACGCCGAGCTGCGTGCGGCGTACGCAGGCCGGGCCGCCGACACCATCGACGGCGACGGCGGGGTGCGGGTGCTCGACGCGATCAGCGAGCAGTTGGCGGTGCCACCGGAAGCCACCGAGGAACCGCTCGCAGAGTCGTCCGTTTCGTCCCCGTCACCAGCGGAGGATGCGTCCTAGGATGGCGGCATGGCGCCCTGGGAGCATTCGCGAGACCGTGTCTACTACCTGATCACCCCGGCCGGGTTCCCCAACTACGGTGACGAGCTGATCGCCGACGGCTGGCTGCGCTACCTCGCAGAGGTCGCGCCCGACGCCGAAGTCTGGGTGGACACCCACTCGCCGGGCCCGGCGCAGTTGCTGCACGGCGCGACGCACCCCAACGTGCGGTTCGTCGACACGCTGTGGCGGTTGTGCGGCGACGCCACCCGCGAGCTGGACTCGGACGACCCGTGGGAAGTCGCCGCGTGGGTGCAGCGCGCGGTGGCCGATTCGGGCATGGCTCCCGCGCGGCAGCACGGCATTGCGTTGCTGCACCGGGCCGACGTCTTCCACGTGCTCGGCGGCGGGTACGTGAACGGCATCTGGCCGCACCACTTCGGCCTGCTCGGCGGGATCGCCGCCGTCGCGAGGACGTCCGGCGCGCGTACCGCCATGACCGGCCAGGGCCTCGTGCCGCCGCCGGAGGACGCGACCACATTGCTGCGGGCGCTGACCGATCGGTTCGACGTCGTCGACGTCCGCGACGCCGAGTCGGCCGACGTGCTCGGCATCGACCCGGGCCTTGACGACGCGTTCCTGACCATCGCGCAGCAGCCCACCGTCGCACCGGAAGACGTCTGGCCGGAGGAGCCGCCACCCGAGGTGATGGTGTGCGTGCAGTCCGACCGCAACGACGCTGGTCCCGGCGCGCTCGCGGGCGCGGTGCTGTCGCTGCTGCGGATGTGGCGGGTGCGGCCGGAGTCGGTGTGCTTCCTCGAAGGCATCCCCCGCGTCGACAACCGGCTCGTTCAGCTGATCGAGCAGGAACTGCCCGGCGCGCGGTTCTACTCGTTCGCCCAGCTGTGGGACGACGGCCTGCCGGTGACCGCGCAGCAGACGTGGGTGTCGACGCGGTTCCATCTGCACCTGGCCGCCGCGGCGGCGGGTGCGTCCGGCGTCGCGATCCCGATCAGCGAGGACTACTACACGACGAAGCACCGCGCGCTGCTCGACCTCGGCTCGAACTGGACGTTGCTGTCCGACTTCAGCGAACTCCCCGCACGCCCGAGCCGTGGCGGGTACGACGCCGAGACGTTGGACGGCTACCGCAAGCGCAAGCGCCAGCTCGCGGAGTCGGTGTACGCGGTGTGAGATGTCTGGCCGCTCGCTGAGAGGCGGGACGCGCTCAGTTCCGTCATGCTCGGGGCATGGGCGACGACACCACGAACCAACCGGCACGGGACGAGCAGGTCTCGTCGTTCGCGAAGGCGATGTTCGCCGGTGAGCTGCCGGACGAGCTGGTCTTCCCTTTCCCTTCGCTTGGCCGCGACGAGTCGCGGCAGGTCCATGGGCTGATCGACGCCGCGCACGAGTTCCTGGACGACTCCTACGATCCCGCGGTGGTCGAACAGGAACGCTGGGTCGGGGACCACATCATCAAGGGGCTCGGCGAGCGCGGGCTGCTTGGGCTGTACGTGTCGCCGGAGTACGGCGGGCAGGGGCTGTCACAGACCGGGTACTGCCGCGTGATGGAGGAGTTCGGCGGCTACGACGCGACGCTGTCGGTCGTGATGGGCGTGCACCAGTCGATCGGGATGAAGCCGATCCACATGTTCGGCACCGAGGAGCAGAAAGCCCGGTTCCTGCCGGATCTCGCCGCTGGCCGCAAGCTCGCCGCGTTCGGCCTTACCGAGCCGAACGCCGGGTCGGACGCGTACCACGTCGAGACATACGCCGAACGACAGGCGGACGGGTCGTTCCTGCTCAACGGCGAGAAGCGCTGGATCGGCAACGGCTCGAAGGACGTCGTGTGCGTGTTCGCGCGCTGCGAGAACGGCCACGTCGCACTGATCGTCGAGAAGGGTATGGACGGCTTCGAGGCGCCGCACCGGTTCGACACCCTCGGCCTGCTCGGCAACGACCTGCGCAAGCTGACGTTCAACGACGTCCGCGTGCAGAAGGAGAACGTCATCGGCGAGCCGGGCGACGGCTTCCGCATCGCGATGTCGACGTTGAACAACGGCAGGATGTCGCTGGGCACCGGCGTCGTCGGCGGCACGAAGGCGCTGATCAAGCAGGCCATCGAGCATACGACGCGGCGGGAGCAGTTCGGCATGCCGCTGGCCGACTTCGAGCTGGTCGAGGACAAGGTCGGCTGGATGGTGTCGTACCTGTACGGGCTGGAGTCGTTGGCATATATGACGACGGGGCTGGTCGATGCGGGCGTGGTCGACTACTCGGTCGAGTCGGCGATGTCGAAGGTCGCCGCGACGGAGTTCAACTGGTACGCCGTCAATCGCGTGTTCCAGCTGATGGGCGGCGAGGCGTACATGGCGGACTCGTCGATCTCGAAGACGTTGCGCGACACCAGGATCTTCCCGATCTTCGAGGGCGCGAACGACGTCCTGCGCGCGTTCATCGCGCTGTCCGGCATGAAGACGGTGGCGGGGGAGTTCGAGGACCTGCGGTCGATCAACCTGTCCGACCCGATCGGGTCGATCGGCACATTGGCGGAGTTCGTGCGCGGTCGGGTGAGTCGACGGCTGCGTCCCGCGTCGTTGGAGGCGGCGCACCCGAAGCTGGTCAAGCAGGCCGAGGCGGTGTCGAGCCAGACGCGGCAGTTGCGCGGCGCGGTGGAGACGTTGCTGCGCACGCACGGCAAGGACGTCCAGCTCCGACAGCGGCAGCAGAAGCGCATCGCCGACGCCGCGAGCGACATCTACGCCCAGGTGGCGACGATCTCGCG
The DNA here is from genome assembly GCA_009377475.1 of Actinophytocola sp. Classification (GTDB taxonomy): domain Bacteria; phylum Actinomycetota; class Actinomycetes; order Mycobacteriales; family Pseudonocardiaceae; genus Haloechinothrix_A. The sequence continues at coordinate 10,744 of WHTY01000004.1, read as the reverse complement.
CACGACGGCGTTGTTCGAGGACCAGGGCGTCGAGGCGTCCGGGCAGGAGCGCTACATCGCGTCGTCGTTCTGCGACCGCGCCGCGCACCGGGTCGGCACGCAGTTGCGGCTGGTGGAGCGCAACGACGACGAGCAGATGCACTCCATCGCGCGGCTGGCGTACAACCGGGGCGGGTACACGCCGCGGCTGCACTGAGGTCTAATCGTTCTCCCGCTTCGTTGAGGTCGGAGCGGTTGCGCCGGTTTCGCGGCCGTCAGTCCCGTTGCCGTCTCCGCCGTCCGGCTGCTCGCACGTGTCGCTGGATTGGTCGTCGCCGTCAGGCTTTGCGTCGTCGGCGTCGTCGGCGTTGTCGTCAGTTTCGTCAGCCTTGTCGTCCCCGTCGCCGCCGCCGTTGTTGCCGTCGTCGGTCCTGTCGGCGTCACCGGTCCGGTCCTCGGCGTCGGCGTCCTCGCCGTCATTGGTGCCGTCGGTGTCGTCAGGCGGCTCGCACGCTGGGTCGTCAGTGTCACCTGGATCTGCGGGCTCGGTGGGCTCGGTGGGTTCCGCCGGATCGGTCGGCTCCGTCGGTTCCTCCGGCGCCGAAGGCTCCTCGGGCTCCGGCGGCTCCGTGGTGTCCGGACTGTCGGGCGCATCCGTGCCCCCGCCGCCGTGGCCGCTTTCGTCGTCGTTCGGCGCGGCAGGCGGTTCCTCGGTGTCCTCAGTGGACTCCCTGTCCTGGTGGGTGTCCGGTTTCGACGTGTCGTTCCCCGCGCGTTCCTCGTTGTCACCGCCCGAACCCTGGCCGGGCGATTTCGGCGGGGTTGTCGGAGTAACTGGCTTCGGCGGCTCCTGGCGCGTTGCCGGTTCGTCGTCGGGCTTCGGCTTCCGCCGCTCGGGCTCCCCACCGGTCCCGTCCGCGCCGCGCGGCATCGCGAGCGTATGCATGACGGTGCGCGCGGCACCGGGTCGTGGTCCAAGTCCCGCGTAGTGGTCGGCCCACGCCAGCACGGCACGCACGTATTCCATCGACGGGTTGTAACTGAACAGCGCCTGATTCAGTTGCGACGGCTCGGAAAGATCACGCCCGCCAGCACACAAATAGACGGCCGAACCGAGCGCGGCGTCGTAGACGTTGTGCGGATCGCGCGCGCCGTCGCCGTTGCCGTCCTGCGCGTACTGCAACCACGTCGACGGCAGGAACTGCATCGGCCCCACGGCGCGCTCCCACACAACGTCGCCGTCGAACTGCCCGCCGGTGCTGTCGCGGATCGTCGCCGTGCCCGCGAGCGAACCGTCGAGTCGCGGGCCGAGGATCGGGCTCGCCGTGCGGCCGTCACTGAACAACGCGCCGCCGCGCGTATGTCCCGACTCGATCCGCCCGATGCCCGCGAGCACGGACCAGTGCAGCCGACACGACGAATCGCGCCTGCTCAAGATGTCTGCGGCGCGCCGGTACGCGGCGAGCACTTGCTGCGGGATCGTCCCGTCATCGAGCGCGAATGCGAGCGTCGCTTGGGCGTCGCTCGCCACGTGCGGGACGAGCTGGTTCAGCCGCGCGCCGATGCTGGCCGTCGTGTCGTCCGCACGCGGTTCGTCGCCCACGGTGGGAAGCGGGAAATCCTGCAGTATCGGCGGATGCGCGATGACGTCCGGGAGTGCGAGCGGCACCGTCGCCGCGCCGTTGGGCTGCGCACCAGCCGCGAGTGACGTGACTGCCAGCCCGCACACGCACGCCAGCGTCGTGACGGTAGAGCGGCGTGGCTGTCGCTCGTTTATCGGCATCGCCCGCTCCCCTCCCGTGCATCGAGCCGAGAATCAGTTACGCAGCGTTGACGAAGCGTGTCAAGGAGAAGCCTGCTCGGGGCGTAGTCCTGCTAAGACATTCGGCCCAGATTGCTCACCGTTACGGTTGCGCAAGATCAACAGTTACTCCGGGCGGCGTAACTTTCGCCGCGCACCGGGAGTTTGGTGGGGATCGATGGGGCAACGCCGCAGGCGTGACGGGAGAAGTTGATCAACCTGCCGCGCGGTGTTGCTCGCGTAACCGGGCGAAACGGACGTTTTCGTGCAACACCGCGCGGCAAGTTGATCAACTTCGGCGGGCGCGAACCGACGGTGAAACTCGCGCCAAACAAGGTGAAACTCGCGGCGAATAAGGTGAGACTCGCGGCAACCTGGGCAGCCCTACAGGTACTGGCCCGTGCCGGTCACGCCTGGGTGGGGCTCGGCGCCTGCCTGCATGCCGTGACTGCCAGCCGGGAGGCCCTTGCGCATCTGCTCCAACTGCACCCGCGCCGCCATCTGCTGCGCGAACAACGCCGTCTGGATGCCGTGGAACAGCCCCTCCAGCCAGCCGACCAACTGCGCCTGCGCGATCCGCAGCTCGGCGTCGGACGGCGTCGTGTCGGCCGTGAACGGCGCGACGAGCCGCTCCATCTCCTCCTGCAACTCTGGCGCGAGCGCCTGCTCCAGCTCCTTGATCGACGTCTCGTGGATCTCGCGCAGCCGGTTGCGGCTGGCGTCGTCGAGCGGAGCGGCACGAACCTCTTCGAGGAGCTGCTTGATCATGGTCCCGATGCGCATGACCTTCGCCGGTTCTTCGACGAGGTCGCCGACGCTGTTCTGCTCGTCCTGTTCGCCCTCCGCGGGGATCCGGGCGGCGCCCACCGGCGAGCCATCGGGGCCGACGACGACCACGTGGTGTGACTGGTCCTGCTCGCCGTTCGTCGGGTCGGGTTCCGGGGTGTTCGGCTCGGTCATGTGCTCCATCCTGGTGTGTCGGCGTTAGCGTCTCCGTGCCGTTCCTTGACGTCTGCCCCGAGGGTAGTCGGCGCTCGCCCTCATGGCTGCCGGGTATTGGCCGACCCGGAGACTTGCGTTATCTAGACGTCCGTACGGTGTCATCATGCCGTTCGACATCGCTCGGATTCGCGGGCTCTATCCCGCACTGGGTGACGGGTGGATTCACCTTGACGGCGCGGCCGGGATGCTCGTCCCCGAGCAGGTCGCGTCGGCTGTCGTCACGGCCATGCGGGCGCCGGTCTCCGGCCCCGGCGCGGCGTTTCCCGCGTCGCACCGCGCGGAAAGCATCGTCGCCGCCGCTCGTCGTGCGGTCGCTGACCTCGTCGGCGGCCACCCGGACGGCGTCGTGCTCGGTCCCAACCCCGCGGTGCTGACCAAGCGGTTCGCGGACGTCGTCGCCGAGACCTGGACCCTTGGCGACGAAGCGATCGTGTCCCGGCTGGACGAGGTGTCCAACCAACGGCCGTGGCAGCAGGCCATGCGCCGGATCGGCGGCGCGCTGCGCTGGGGCGAGATCGACATCGAGACCTGCGACTTGCCCGCATGGCAGTACGAACAGCTCGTGTCCGCGCGCACCAAGGTCGTCGCCATCACGGCTGCGGCTGGCACCATCGGCACCCGGCCGGACCTGCCAACGGTGGCGGAGTTCGCCAAGCGCGTCGGTGCGATGGTGTTCGTCGACGCCACCTACGCCGCCCCGTTCGTCCCGTTCGACATGGCTGCCTCCGGCGCGGACGTCGTCGCGTTGTCCGCACTGACCTGGGGAGGGCCGTCGGTCGGCGCGCTGGTGTTCCGCGACCCCAGCGTGCTGAACCAGCTCCGTCCTGTCGCCCTTGAGTCCGCCGCGTCCGGACCGGAACGTCTTGAGCTTGGCCAGCACCCGTACCCGATGCTGGCTGGCCTCGTCGCGTCGATCGACTTCCTCGCGAACCTCGACGACGCCGCGAAGGGCTCCCGCCGCAACCGGCTGCTGACGTCGATGGGCTCGGTCAAGGCGTACACCAGCGAGCTGCACGACAGGATGCTCGGCGAGCTGCGCTCGATGCCGCACGTCACGGTGATCGGTGACGCCATTCGTCGCATCCCGGCGCTGGCGCTCACCGTGCGCGGCAGGAAGGCGGCGGAGGTCGCCGCCCATCTGGCGTCGCAGGGGATCTGCGCGTTCACCGACGACGGGACGGACGGCCTGTTCGGCTCGCTCGGCGTGGCCGAGGTTGGGGGCGTGGTGCGCATCGGGCTCGCGCACTACAGCAGCGACTTCGACGTCAACCAGTTTGTGCGAGCGCTGTACCAGTTGCGCTGATCAGCTGTGCGCGGCGAGCAGGATCTTGCCGAAGACGCCACCCGCATCCAGCGCCCGGTGCGCCTCCGCCGCGTTCGACATCGGGAGGACCTGGTCGACCACGGGAGCGACGGAGCCCTGCTCGACCAACGGCCACAGGCGTGCGCGGACGTCGGCGACGATCGCCGCCTTCTCCTCGAGCGGGCGTGCCCGCAGGCTGGTCGCCGTCACGCTGGCGCGCTTCGTCAGCAACCGCGCGATGTCCAGCTCCGCCTTGCGGCCGCCCTGCATGCCGATCACGACGAGCCTGCCGCCGGTGCCGAGCGCCTTGACGTTGCGTTCCAGGTACTTCGCGCCCATGACGTCGAGGATCACGTCTGCGCCGCCGTGCTGCTTGATGACGTCGACGAAGTCCTCGGTGCGGTAGTTGATCGTGACGTCCGCGCCGAGCTGGCGGCAGTGTTCCAGCCGGTCGTCGTCGCCAGCGGTGACGGCGACCCGCGCGCCGAGCGCCTTGGCGACCTGGATCGCGTGCGTGCCGACGCCGCCAGCGCCGCCGTGCACCAGCAGCAGCTCGTCCTCGGCCAGGTCGGCGACCATGACGACGTTGGACCAGACGGTGCACGCCACCTCGGGCAGTCCGGCCGCGGCGATCGTGTCGACCTCGCCGGGCACCGGGAGTAGCTGGCTAGCGGGGACCGCGACCTTCTCCGCGTAGCCGCCGCCCGCGAGCAGGGCGCACACCTCGTCGCCCACCTGCCAGCCGTCGACGTCGTCACCGACCTCGGTGATCGTGCCGGAGCACTCAAGGCCCGGGTACTCGCTCGCGCCGGGCGGCGGCGGGTAGTGGCCCTGCCGTTGCAGCAGGTCGGCGCGGTTCACCGCCGACGCGGCGACGTCGATGAGTACCTCGCCCGGCCCGGCGACGGCGTCCGGGACCTCGGTCCACTGCAGTACTTCCGGCTCACCGGGTTCGCTGATCGTGATCGCGTGCATGCCCCTCAGTGTGTCATCGCCGGATCCGGGCGGCGCGCGGCGATCATGAGAAGCGCCACTGAGCGGCGGCACAACCCTACGAAAGAACGGTTGACGCATTAGCTCATGCGCATGCAACGTGATCGGTTACCAGGTGCGAGGTGTCCGTTTCTCCGGTGGCGCTTCGCCCCTGCCACGCATCCAGTTATCAGGGGAGTTCCTTTGATGTCACGAGCTAGGAACCGGCTCGCCGCCGCTGTCGCGGTAGGAGCGAGCGCCGCCCTTGTCCTCACCATGGGATCGAGCGCGGTAGCGAAACCGAAGGAGTCGTTGCCGCAGGATCTGGCGAAGGCGGTGAGCGCGGACAAGATCAACCGGCATCTGGTCGCGTTCCAGCGGTTCGCCGACCAGACCGGCGGCAACCGCGCCGCGAGCACCGAGGGCTACAACCGCTCCGCGGAGTACATCGCGCGGAAGCTGGACGAGGAAGGCTTCACGGTCACGCGGCAGGAGTTCCCGTTCATCTACGACGAGACGATCACGGAGAGCCTGACCAGCGGCGGCAACGACTACGACGTCATCAGGATGAGCTACAGCCCGTCCGCTCCGGAGGGTGGCGTCACGGCTCCGCTCGCCGAGGTTCCGGTCGATGACACGCCCGGCTGCGAAGCCAGCGACTACGACGGCGTGGACGTCGACGGCAAGATCGCGCTGATCAAGCGCGGCGCGTGCACGTTCTTCGACAAGCAGAAGTTCGCGGGCCAGGCAGGCGCGGTCGGCGCCATCGTCTACAACAACGGGCCCGGCCCGGTGAACGGCACGCTCGGTGCGCCGGGGCAGATCCCCACGGCGGGGCTGACGCAGGAGCAGGGTGAGGAACTGGTCTCGATGGCCGGCCAGGACGCCACCTTCGACATCCAGGGCGTCACCGAGGACCGCACCACGTACAACGTGATCGCCGAGACCAAGACCGGCCGCAAGGACAACGTCGTCATGGCCGGTGCGCACCTGGACAGCGTGGCCGCCGGCCCCGGCATCAACGACAACGGCAGCGGGTCGGCCGCGCTGCTGCAGACCGCGCTCGCGCTTGGCGGCAAGCCGAAGGTGGAGAACGCCGTGCGGTTCTCCTGGTGGAGCGCCGAGGAGCTTGGTCTCGTCGGGTCGGAGTACTACGTCGAGCAGCTGTCGTTCGAGCAGCAGCTCGACATCTCGATGTATCTGAACTTCGACATGATCGCCTCGCCGAACGCGGGCTACTTCGTCTACGACGGTGACGACTCCGACGGCATCGGCGCTGGCCCCGGCCCGTATGGCTCGGCCGCGATCGAGGAGCAGTTCGCCTCGTACATCGAGGACAACGGCACCCCGACCGAGGGCACGGACTTCACCGGCCGCTCCGACTACGGTCCGTTCATCGAGGTCGGCATCCCGTCGGGTGGTCTGTTCACCGGTGCCGAGGTCATCATGACCGAGGCGCAGGCCGGGAAGTGGGACGGCGAGGCAGGCGTCGCCTACGACAAGTGCTACCACCAGGCGTGCGACACGCTGGGCAACGTGAACTACGAGGCCCTCGACGTCAACGCCGACGCGATGGCGGCCACGATCGGCACGTACGCGCTGAGCACAGAAGACGTCAACAACGTCGAGCCTGGCGCGAAGAAGTCCAAGCAGCAGGTCGCGGCGCAGCGGTCTGGCGAGCGGGTGCACATCTCGCATGCGCACACCAACCAGCACGGCCACGACACCGACCACGACGCCTGCAACCGCGACTCGCGGTAGTTGTCGGCTCATTGGGGATGAGGGTGGCTTTCGCCCTCATCCCCAGGGTGCTGGTTGGGTCGGGTCTGGCGGCCGGGCCCGGTGCGGTCTGGTCGGTGTGGCTTGTTGGTGCGGCTTCTTGTTGGTGCGGCTTCGCCAGGGTTTTTGCTCGCAAAATCGGGCATAAGGCGCTATAACCGGCGGCGATCGGGCAATTTCCCTGGCGAGGCTGCGCGCGGACGTCTACGGGTCGCGCGTAAGCGTGTGAATAACCCTGTGGACATACTGAATGCGGCTCCGCGCTGTCTAGTCGGAAGCCGCACTCAGGTTCTGACGAGTTGTTATGGCGACTGACTGCGGGCGGGCCGACGGCTGGCGCTGCTGGCATGGGTGCAGAGACCGTACCGAGGTAGCGCCTGACGACCGCCGCGGTGCGCGAGGATGTGGCGCACTAGTGGACGCCCGCGTGGTAACTGCTCACATTCCCGACTGGTCCGTTTAGCCCGTACCAGGCGTGGGTACACAGTTGGCAGTCAATCGCGGATGGTTACCTGACACTGCATCACCTGGCCCTTCCCGGTAAGGCCAGCCCGCTGGCGCCCCGGAATGGCACCGACCATCGCACGGGCTCGGCCATCCGTTCACTCCCCAGCATGCGCGCTTTGCCGCGCACTGACAAGCACGTTCACTCCTCCTGGGACGACGGCGTGTCGGATGTGCGCGACCAGGCGGCTCTGGCCCCCGGGCGACCAGCTAGGCTCGACGTCAGCAGGGAGGCGTGGCAGAGCGGCCGAATGCACTCGCCTTGAAAGCGAGCGTCGGGCAACCGACCGGGGGTTCAAATCCCTCCGCCTCCGCTCTTGTGACCAGGGCAAATGCGCGCAAAGTGCGACAGTTTGCGCAGCCTTCCAGACCCTCTGGTCTCATTTTTGGTCTCATTCGCGCCGAGAACAACCACAGCACTGCGCGGGCAGCTTGCCGAGTGGTAGCGCCTCGGTGGGGCGGCTTCACCGCGACAGCTACTGCGCCGAGAGCTTTCGTCGCGGGGCTGATCCAGAACGTGAAGCACTCGCGCCTACCTGAATGCTTCGCGGCGCACATTAGCCGAGCTCCGACGGACGGCCCGTCAGGTGCAAAGCGATCTTGGGACGCTGGGCACGGCTCGACCTATTGTTCCAATCGTTCTGAACGAAGCACGTACGCGCTTTTGATCGCTTAGGATGATCTCGCATGAGCGACTTCCGGAGGTGGGGGTTCGAGGAGGACGACGCAGAGCCGTTCGTCTCGTACGCTCAAGCCCCCAAACAAGAACAGCCGACGGCTAACCATGGCGACCACATCACTGGTCACGATGCCGATGGAGTTGTCACGGTCGCGGTTACTGATGACGCGGATGTTGTCGCTGTCAAGCTCACCAGCGGATGGCGTAGTTCTCTCGACGCGCGCGCTTTACATTCGAGTGTGCTTGCTGCGATGAACGCGGCGACCATCAGCGCTATGGCTGCGCGCGCCGAGCGGCTCGATGAGATGGATCCTGATTCGACGGGAACCGCAGAGGTGCCTCCTTCGTCTCAGCCTGCCGAGGACCGACCGGTCACGGCGGAGGACGCGATGCGGTTGATCGATGCCGTGACGGCAGACCTCGGCCGGTTCATGCAGCAGGTTTCTGCTGCCACGGATCAGGTAGTGACTGCTGAGAGTTCGGGAGGGCATGTCTTGGTGACCGGCAGGCAGCGCCAGGCAACCGACGTCGCGATCGATCCACGTTGGGTGGTCGGAGCACGTGACAGCGAGATCGAGAGCGAGTTGGTTGACGCACTGGCAAGCTTTACCAATAAGTCCTCCCTCGGTGACCTTACCCAGGGCCCGCAGAGCACCAACATCGACGAGTTGCGGCGCCTGGTGCGCGATCCGCAGACTCTGATCCGCAGGATCAGCGAGCGCAATTCTTGACCGATACGGCGATGCTGACGAAAGGTAACCCATGTCTCCCAACCTCGGGGTAGAAATCCAGTCGTTGCGCGAGGACGCCAAGGTCTGGGACCAAGCCGCCAGCGACATAGCCGAGCCCAAGCGGGCCGTGTCGGGGCTTACGGTCAATGGCGGCCAGGATGTCACGGGCATGGGCGAGCGAATGGGCGTGGATCAGACGTATGAGCGAGCGCGCAGAAAGGTCGAGGAACTGCTTGGCCAGGGCCAGGAATACCTCGGTGTCCTTGCCGACACACTCATCGCCGTGGCCAACGACTACCAGGCCCGCGAGCAAGGATCGGAGCGGGGTTTTCGCGCTCTAGATGGCGAGTTGGAGGGGAACTGATGAGCAACGCTGTCGACGAAGCCCTGCAGAAGGTCACAGAGCTCGACGCCAAGATCAAGGAGTTGTTCGACAAGGTCAACAGCACCCTGGAGTGGGTACCAGGCCTCTTAGAGCACCTGGTCCAGCCAATCATCGACGGGATGAACTGGCTCGCCGGCGAGATCAGAGACTTCTTCGCGAAGCTCGATGAGTACATTAACAACCCCGGTAATCCATTCAAATTGGACGATCTCGCCGAGGCCTGGCGGAACGATGTCGGCAACAAGGTCGGTGCCATCGCGGACACGTTGACCGACGACAAGCTAGCCACGGATGATGAGTGGTACGGCAGTGGCGCTGAAGCCTACAAGGACGTCGCGACCCAGCAGAGCGAGGTTCTCAACAAGGTTAAGACTGTCTCGACCACCGTGGCGGACACGCTCAAGGAGATGGCAAACGCGATCGAGAACTTCTGGATTGCCTTCGCATTGATGATCGTGGATCTCCTCGTGACGGTCGGGCTCGCGATTGCCGAGGCTGCCGGTGTTGTATCAGCTCCGGCGGTCCCTCCGACTGTCGCAGCCGGTCTCGCCGTCGCGATCGGCCTGCTGTCATTCGCGGGCTCCGAGCTCAAGAGCTTCTTCGACACGATGGACACCAAGCAGGACACGATCGAGCAGCAGGTCACCGACCTCGGCAAGGAGTGGACACGGGCAACACCGAGCGCCTCGTGGAAGATGGGCGACACTGGCCAGTGGCAGCCAGCGTGACTTTTGTTAGGCACGTCGCCGTTGATCGCTCACACAGCTTGCCGCCCGTCACTCAGCCCGTGAGGCTGGTCTTCGCGGCTGACTCTTGATCAGCTGTGGCAATATGCGCTCTACCGTTCGCGGTCAGTAAGACCGTCGACCTTCCCCTACGGCTAACGGGAGGCGCTATGGAGTCGGAGTATGTAATCAGTGTCAAGCGATGGCCAGCGTTTCTGCTTGGTGCGATGCTCATCGTCCTTATCGCGCTTTTGGTGGCCGTTGTGGTTTTTCTCGCAAGCCTGGCCAATGCCGATCGACTGACGCCGATCGTGGCGCTGGTCCTGGTCACCGCAGGCTTGCTGGTAGTCCTCGCGCTGCTGGTCTGGAGCATGCTCCGGACCATCACCGTCATTCGCCACCCGCCGCGGCTGACCGCGAACGGGATGCGGCTGTGGCTGACCCCGGTCGGGGAGTACGTCTTCGTGCCGTGGCCGGAGGTCACCGCCGTGCGTGCCACCACCAAAGGCATCGGCACTGGCTTGTACGTTCACGTCAACGATCCCGACCGATTCGCGGGCGGCGCCTCGGGGAAAGCACGCAAGATTCGAAACTTCGCGCAGCGCTACGGCGGCGCACCCTTCGCTTATCCGATCAGCAGCTCGCAGGCCAGTCTGCATGGCATCGACAACGCCCTGCGCGGATACACCAATGGGTGGCAGGCGCTACGTCGAGAGCAAAGCGCGACTGGCTTTAGTCGAGACTAAGAGGTCGCGCAGATTGGGTTTGAGTTCTGACCCCGTCGTGAAGGCAGGCACAGGCGCTGTTGATCATGAAGTTGTCTACGCTTCGTGATCATCGGGAGTGCCTGTGCCTGCGTTGCCATCATGGCTGACCACCCCATT
>WHTY01000106.1 GCA_009377475.1 Actinophytocola sp. | reverse complement strand
GAGCCAATGGTGACCACCTCGCTCCGCCTGCCGCGCGAGGTGTTCGAGCAACTCAAGGAGAACGCGCGGCGTGAAGGCAAACGCCACACCGCCTACATCCGCGACATCCTCGAGCAACGAGTCCATGACAGCGCCGGGGATGCCGACAACCTGCAGCAGATCAACCACAAACTAGACACCCTCCTCGATGCCGTCACGACACCACGGAAAACCACATCACGCGCCACAACGAAGAAAACACCGACGCGCAAACGCGCCACGACACCGGACAAGACCAAACGCTCCGCATAGCCATCCCCCGGCATGGCACGGCCCGTGGCACGAAACCTGGTGAACCATGTGGCTTCTGATGCCCGTAGAGACCACACGCGTAACCACAACGCCAGGTAGAGAACCTGGATGCCACTGTCGGCCCCCCCTCCTAAAGCGGGTGTCGTAGGTTCGAATCCTACCGGGGCGCCGTTCCAGGCAATTTGCGAACCTTTGTGGCTCCTGTGGTTGGTGCATCCGGCGATGTCGACGCGGTGGACGAAGGCTTGGGTGACGGATCGGAGACGTCAGGGTTGTCGTTGGCGAGGGCGTCGCTGATGTAGTTGCGGACGATGCGCGCGTGTTCGGGGGAATCAGGTCCCTATGTCGGCTTGCGTGCTTCCAACCGCTCTATGAAGCCGAACCACAGCCGTTTGTGTTGGTATGGTACGAAGCTGACGTCGACCGCCAGGGTCACCGGTCGTCCATGGAAGGGCCAGCGCCATTGGGCGTGGTCGAGCAGCAGCCGACCCTGCGGACGAAGGATCCGGTTCATCTCGGCAAATACCGCTCTGCGATCGCGAAACTCGCACTGGCGAGCGTGCAGACCACCGTGTCGACCCCCCCCCCGATTGGAACGGCAGGTGTGCGGCATCCGCCTGCAACAGCGACACCTTGTGAACGACGTCTGCCAGTCAGCGAGCGACCGATAGCATTTCATGTTCAGCATGCCCACTCCTTGCCATGTCGGAGGCGCGACGCACTGGTCATGTCGTTTGCGCCGCACGCTGCTCGGCCGGGACCGGGGTTGTCGGATGCTTCCACATGCTGTATGCCAACGGCAGCAGAGCCGCAAGGCCGGCGACTCCCTGCAAGTAGAACTGGACCGCGGACAGCGGGACGAAGCGCGACAAGGCCATGACGACGAGCGCCACCGCGATGAGCCTTTTGAGCCCAGGACTGAGCAGCCTGCTGCGCAATACGCCGAGGACCAAACCGAACATCCCTACGGCGAAGGTGATCCCCGCGGCCACCAGCAGCGGGATGAACCACGGAAGCAACGCCCTCTGGGCCCCCTCTACGTCTCCACCCGTCTCGAGCGCTGCGAGCGGTGCGAATTCCATCGCTGGCAGCATCACGTAGAGGGTGCTGCCGACGACGATGAAGGGCAGCCCGGCGGCGCTCCAGCGGTCGTCGCCCGCCTCGTGGAGGTGAGCCCGGATCGCGAGAAAGGCAAGGATGAGCATGGCGGACGCAACGCCCGTCGCAAGGTGCGCAACCCCCCCCAGCGTGTGGGGCCGGACGTGACCGCCTCAACCAGTGCCTCGAGGTTGGGCTGACGGCCTGGGAGGTACGGGTGATAGCTTAGTGAGGCGAGAAGGATCGCAGGCGCGATCGCCACGACACCTGCGCGAAGTGAGTCGCCGGTCCGGGTAGCCATGACGTGCCTTCTTTCGGCCCGTGAGGGTCAGCGAGTGAGGGCCGCGCGGAGAGCAGCCAGGAACGCGTCGGGCTGCTCGAGTGCCGGGTCGTCACGAGCGTCCTCGATCACGTGCAGCGGCCACCCGTACCTCACGCTGGCCAACTCGGCCGCGTGCAGTGGCACCCCCACGTCGTGGCGCCCCCAGATCAAGGTCGCCGGTACGGTGATCCGGTGCAGATCTGCCGACGGGATCGGCGAGGACAGCCAGGGCATGAGGTGCCGCATCGCGGACCGGGCGCTCGCGGTCCTGAAGCGGTCCAGCGCGTAGGTGGTCATCCACTCATAGCGCTCACCCAGGAGGGCACCTACGTGGCCGGCATCCACGAAGCAGTACTTCCGGAAGTTGCGCTCAAGCCCCTGCTTCGTCGGGTGCAGCATCACCCCGAGGAACCCGAGCATCATCCCGATCGGTGGTCGGAATCGGGCGAGGCCGTGGGAGTCCACGAGCACGAGCCGGTCGACACAGCCTTCGTGCTTCACGGCGAAGCGAGCCGCGAGGGCACCCGCCGGACCTTTGCCCACGAGCACCGGCGGACTCTCACAGGTCCGATCGATGAGCTCGCCGAGCCATGAGAGCACGCCGCGAGCATCAATGCGCTCGTTGGAGGTCTCCGAGGCACCGAGACCCGGAAGATCGGGGGTGATGACGCGGTGCGTCAACACCAGCTCGGGAATCACCTGCATCCAGACCGCACCGAACTCGGCTTGCAGCAGGACTATCGGGGGACCCTCACCGCCCTCGAGCACGGCGGTGGATACACCGTGCACGTCCAGCTTTCGATCGGTGACCGGCAGCCCGGCAATGAGCAACTCACGGGCGAGCTCACCGGACGTATGGGTCATGCTCGCCATCATCGGCTCCTTTGGTCGCACCGTTCGTACAGGATGCTTCCGAACCTAGGGCCGATCGCCTGTGAGCCCCATCGGGAGTTCTCCCCATGTCGCGAGACCATGTTGCATCGCGAACAGCGCCGCCCCCACCCGGGTGGAGACTCCCATCTTTCGATAGGCGTTCTGGATGTGGCGGTCGGCGGTCTTGACCGAGATCCCGAGGGTGCGGGCGACTTGCTTGGTCTGCAGGCCACGGGCTATCAGACCGACGACCTCGCTTTCCCGGTCTGTCAGACCTGCGGGACGGCTGATGCGCGGGGCGCGTTGACCCGCCGCCGCGAGCACAGCGCCGACCGCGTCTGGATCCAGTCGACCAGCGCGCACCTCCTCGCCAAGCCTGCCCGCCGCCTGCTGCGGCGTCAGGGCACCGCGGTGGGGCCGTGGCTCGGTCATGGTGTGGTAGGCGTCGGCAGCCGCGAGCACGCGTGCGGGCACGGAGAGTGCCGCAGCCATGCTTCCCCGGTGATAGCCGGAGCCGTCGAGACGTTCGTGGTGGAAGGCCGCGATCGGGGCGAGTGAGGCGAGGAACGGCGAACGGCTGAGGATGCGCTCGGTATGGTACGCGTGCAGCCTGACCCGCTCCCAGTCGTCCGGCGAGAGCGGCCCGGCGTGCTGCCAGATGCGGACCGGCACGGCGACGCGCCCCACGTCGTGCACCAGCGCCGCACGCCGCAGCGCCAGGATCTCCTCGATGCCGAGCCCGCATCGCGGGCCGGCGGCGGTAGCCAGCTGCGCGACGCCGGCCGAGTGACCGACCAGGTACGGCGAGACCAGATCGGCGAAGTCGCCGATCGCGCTCAGGGCGTGGTCGATGGACTCCCCCTCGAGCATAAGGTTCGGCGCGGGTTCACATGCCAGGGTCTCCGCCCACGCAGAGGACTGCGGGTCGAACGCCAGATTCTCCGCCGCATGGTCTGCGAAGGGCTCGGCGATATCCGGATCGAACGCGCCACCCGCGCGGCCCCGCACCACCTGGGCGGTGAACTCGTCACCCCCCAACATGCGCTGGAACGCGGCGTCCCGGGCGATGTGTGCGACTCGCATCGGCAAGGGGATCGCCTCTCCCTTGGTGCGTGCCGGCCAGCCCCTTCCATCCCACCGGTCGTTGGCATGGGTGAACAGGGTGGACACCGCGGACGAGAGCCCGAGCCGGCCGGTGAGCATCCGCGCGACCTCACAGTCGGCGCCCACCACGTCCAGGAACTCGCGGGCCAGGACTGGTACGCCGCGGGCGAGCTGAGTAGCGCGCACGATTGGTGATCGGCCCGGAGGCGCGATGGCGCGGCCCATGCCCGCCACCATTTGGATCGGGGATCCGAACCTGACGGGAACGGCATACGTCGTCAACGCATGGTCCTCGGCGAAGATCTCCGACGCGGTCGTCGCGCTCGCCGTGCAACCGATGTAGAACAGCAACGAGGTGTAGTAGGCCTGGGGTCGCGTCTCCGGGTCGACTCCCAGAATGTCACCGAGCCGCGTTGCGATCAGCGCGCTGTGCAAACCGTGCTCGAGCGGCACACCGATTCCCAAGTCCGTCGCGAGGGAGAGGGCCGCAACAACCTCAGCCGTGCGGACCTGGTCCTTGCCCTGCGGAGTACGGTCGGACACCGTTCTACGATCCGCACACGCGGACGTCTCCTGGCCTCGCTGGCGAGGCCCGTGCATCATCGTGTTGATCCCGTGGCTGGGAGATCGGGGACCTTCTATACGGCGTCCTGGACCAGCGCGGCCAGTGGCCAGCTCGATGACGACGACCTCCTGCCGGGTGAAGTCGAGGGTGGTGCTGGACAGGTGCTGGTACTCGTGGTTGATGAGTGCGGTCAGCAGGTGGGTCCCGACGACGGTCAGCTGGGTGGGGGGCGCCGAGTGGCCTCCGCCGTCATCGAACTCTCACGGCTGACGTGGACAACTTCGCGGGGCGGGTCAAATCTGGTGATCATCCATTCGCTCTCGGACTTCATCCGGCCCGGGCCGCTTCGCTCGCGGTACACCGTGCCCTCCCGACTTCGCCCTCGCCGAGGACAGTCACCTCATCCACGAATGTTCCGAACCTGCTGTGGCTGCGTGGATCGGCCAGAAGATCCCAGACGGTTTGCCGGTTGACTGCGATCTCGGCGGAGTCCTTGACTAGCGGCATAGCACTCTCGTCGGCCGGCACCAGCGACAAGGCGACAAGCTACTTTACCCTCGGTTCGACGTACGACAATCCCGAACCCAGCGGCATGGGATACGCGAACAACGCGAAGGGGCGGGTGCATGTGCACCCCGCCCTTCGCGTTGTTCTCTCTGCTCAGCCCGCCAGCCTCAGCGCGGCCGGGCAGGCCTGCACCGCGGCGTCGACGAACGCGCCTCGCAGCGACGCTCCGGTTGCGCGTTCGCGCTCTCTGCGGCCCAACGAATCCGCGGCGAGATCAGCGCCCGCCCCTATCCCTTCGACACCGCATTCGCGGAGCGGTTCATCGCGACCGTCCGCAACCGCGAAGGCAGGGCCGACGGCTGGACCGACGGAGCCAATGCCGATCTCTCCGACATCGCAACCACCGCCGCTGAACGTCCACGCGCTCGTGGCGATCCGGCGAACGACACAAAGTCGGTCACGATTCACCTGCGGCGGTGAGATGCTCCAAGAGCCGCCGAACCGCCGCGACGAGGGGTGGCAGATCATTGGTCACCGTCGCTTGCACGATGGAATGGGCGGTATCGAAGTACCGATGCGCGAGGTGATCCCGCATTCCTGCGACATCGACCCACGGTATGTCCGGCTCTTTGGCGAGCAGATCGGGGTCGATGTCCTTGACGGCTTCACCGATCTTGATGAGCCGCACCCGCACCGCATCGAACACCAGCCCGTCGTCGAGTCCACCGCGCCGGGTGTGCTTCGCGATGGCGGCGGCAGCGGCGAGCACATCGGCCAGCCGCTGGTCGTCATGCCGGCTCACAGCACGATTGCCTCGTCCACGATGCGATCACGAACGCCCGGCTTGAGCGTGCTCACCGGGACGACATCCACATCGACCCCGAGGAGCTCGGTCAGCTCGCGCTTCAAGCCCACCAATGCGATCAGACCGACACGATCGTCGAGATCGACGAGCAGATCGATGTCGCTGCGGTCGGTGTCTTCACCGCGCGCGACGCTGCCGAAAACCCGAACATCACGCGCCCCGCGACGCGCCGCGAGCTCGATGACGGCGCGACGGCGACGCCGAAGCTTCCTCCCCAGCCGAGTGTCGGGCAGACCAAGCCGATGAGGCGGCGCCGGAACGAGATCGATAGCCAGCCGATGGCCGGTGGCTTCAACTAGCTTGACGAAGGTCCGCAGCCCCGGCTCACGCCGACCGGACTCGTAAACGCTAATCACCGACTGCGCGACCCCGGCCCGTCGTGCGAGATCGGGCTGCGACAGCCGGGCCCTCTCCCGAGCTTCCCGAAGTAGCGATCCCGAATTCCTGTCCACAAAGCACATCTTATCATGAATTGTCTATAGGATAGGTGGCGGTGACTGCGGGAGCGGACGAGCCATCAGCGGCACCCGAGAGTGCATCGGTCTATTACGGCGGCCCATTCAACGCAGCCGGTAGCCATCGCGGCGAACCTTCGCATGAGCGGGCCTCACGACGACCAACACGCCGCTGACCTGCAGGTTTGGGTTCGTATAATGCTTTGTTGGGGGCGCCAGGGCCAGGTCAGAGGCAATGTCGATCCTCTATCGCGGACCTCGACAGCCGTAGGTCTCCATTTTCTCTCCAGTTTCAACACGCACCAACAGGCGCTACAGGTACCGGGGTCGACATCCGCACCGTTGCGGGACGACTCGGCCACGGCGGTGGAGGTTCTACGACACTGCGCGTCTACGCCGCCTGGCTCGCCGAAACCGATCAGCGAGCCTCCCGGGCGCTCATGGACCGCGTTCCCGTCGACGAAGACACCATACGTCGGTTCGACGCCTTCCTCTGGTGCGACAGCACTAGGCATCCGGCGATGCGCCAACCGATGCGGGCAACAGCCTCGTTGCGCCCGAACGGAATGCGAAGCGGTTGTGTCCGCTGATGGTCATGCGGGGTGGACGATCCCAGTGGGCCAGTCGGACACCTCTCTCACACCACATGCCCGAGCACGGTGTCCGGGGCACGCTCGCGGGAGACTATCGCACGGTCCGACGCCGGTGTCCTTTCCCGGCAGGGGCACTGGAAAGGACACCGGCGCCGGACAGTTCTTCGAATACCAGTTGGGTTTCGGTGTGTCGGACGCTGGGGTGGATGGTGAGGTGTTCGAGGACGAGGTCGCGCAGTGCCTCGGGGGATTCAACGGCTACGTGCAGGAGATAGTCGTCTTCGCCGGCGACATGGAACGCGGTCAGGACGCCGGGGATTTTGGTCAGCCGGGCATGGAAGGTGAAGACGTCGTCGCGTTTGTGGCTGCCCAGGCGCACCTTGATGACGGCTTGGATCGGCAGCCCGAGCTTGGCCGGGTTGAGACGGGCGTGGAATCCGCGGATGACGCCGGCGTCGCGCAGCGCGCGGACCCGGTGGATGCAGGTGGACTCGGCGATGCCTATGCGGGCGGCGAGCGCGGCATTGGTGATGCGCCCGTCAGCGGCGAGTTCGGCCAGTAAGGCCAGGTCCGTGCCGTCCAAACCGAGTGCGGCTGGTCGCGGATTCTTCGACACTCGGGCCTTCGAGTTGGGGTTCATGGCAGGAATCCTCATCATAATCGGGCATTCGAAGTAGTTTCTGCGACGGATCATCGCTTGGATCGTGCCTTCTTGCATAGTGGCGGGCATGGCTGGTGACCCTTTCCACATGTTCGACACGACGGCGGTGCACGCCGGGCGGGATGATCTCGCCGCGCTGGGTGTGCACGCATTGCCGATTGACTTGTCTTCGACGAATCCGTTGCCGGACATCGAGTGCGGCGGCGCGTCGTACGAGTCGATGGCCACCGGCGGCCACCCGGAACCAGGCGGGGGCGCGGTGTATGCACGGCTGTGGAACCCGACCGTGGCGCGGTTCGAGTCGGCGCTGGCGGAACTCGAACACGCCGACGAGGCCGTGGCGTTCTCCTCCGGTATGGCGGCGTTGACGGCCACCATCCTCGCGGCGAAGGCGGACCGCGGCGGCAACCATGTCGTCGCGGTCCGCCCTCTCTATGGCGGCACCGACCACCTGCTCGCATCTGGCCTGCTCGGCGTCGACACCACTTACTGTGGTCCGGCCGAGGTGGCCACCGTGATCCGCCCGGACACCTGCCTGGTGGTGATGGAGACGCCGGCGAACCCGACGCTGGAGTTGGTGGACATCGCGGCGGTGGTCGACTCGGCAGGCGAGGTTCCGGTGGTGGTGGACAATACTTTCGCCACCCCGGTGCTGCAGAACCCACTACTGCTGGGCGCGACCCTGGTGTTGCACAGCGCCACCAAGTACCTCGGCGGCCACGGTGACGTCGTCGGGGGTGTTGTCGCGACGAACGCGCACTGGGCGTCGGCGTTGCGCCGGGTGCGGGCGGTCACCGGTGGGCTGCTGCACCCGCTGGCGGCCTACCTGCTGCACCGCGGGTTGACCACCCTGCCCATCCGCGTCCGGGCTCAGCAGACCACCGCGCAGAAGCTGGCCGCGTGGTGCGAGAGCCACCCCGGTGTCCGAGATGTCTACTATCCGGGCGCCGGCGACAGCGACCCGGCAGGCCTGATCGGCCGGCAGATGCGCGGCCCGGGCGCTATGATCGCGCTGCGACTCGCTGGTGGCTACCAGCACGCCGAGCGGGTCACAAACCGGGTACGACTGTTCACCCACGCCGTATCGCTGGGCGGGGTCGACTCCCTCATCCAGCACCCCGCCGCCCTCACCCACCGCCCCGTCCCGCTAGAGGCCCGCCCGGACGGCGGCATCGTGCGGCTGTCGGTCGGGTTGGAGGACGTCGACGACCTGCACGCAGACCTCAGCCAGGCCCTGGACAGTTTTCCAGGACCTGGATAGTAATCATGGGAAGGCAGATCATGCGCGCTGACCAGCTCGGTACGACAGACCTCGACGGCGCGGCTGGCGCCCGCTCGCGGGCTCTGGCCGAGATCGAACAACGTGTGCTGTGGCTGGCCACCGCCATGGTGCACCACGCCAACCGGGTGCGGCCGAATCCGACTGGAATGAAGGTGGGCGGCCACCAGGCGTCCTGCGCCTCGGTGGTGTCGATCATGACGGCGCTGTGGTTCAACCACCTGCGGCCGCAGGACAGGGTGTCGGTCAAACCGCACGCTTCGCCAGTGCTGCACGCGATCAACTACCTGCTGGGCGATCTGGACGCGTCCTACCTGACGCGGCTGCGCGAGTTCGGCGGGCTGCAGAGCTACCCGAGCCGGATCAAGGACCCGGACCCGGTGGACTACTCCACCGGGTCGGTCGGCATCGGCGCCACCGCGCCGATCTGGGGTGCGATCGCCCGGCGGTTCGTCACCGACACCGCCGACGGAGCGCCGGTGGGTCGGCAGTACTCGCTGGTCGGTGACGCCGAGCTGGACGAGGGCGCGGTCTGGGAGGCGATCGCGGACCCGATGGTCGGCGAGCTGGGCGAGATCGTGTGGGTCGTCGACCTGAATCGCCAGTCGCTGGACCGCGTCGTGCCCAACATCGCCGCGGGCAAGCTGCACGGCATGTTCGCCGCCGCCGGATGGCAGGTCGTCACCCTCAAGTACGGGCAGCGGCTCGAGGAGCTGTTCACTCGTCCCGGCGGCGCCGAACTGAAGCAGCGCATCGACGACATGTCCAACCCGGAGTACCAACGCCTACTGCGCTGCGACGCCGACCAACTGCGCCAGCGGCTACCCGGCGAGGGACCTGGCCGGGTACCGATCGCCACGCTGATCGCAGCCCTTGACGACGACGCCCTGCTGGCCGCGATCGGCAACCTCGGCGGGCACGACCTCGCCGCACTGGACGAGGCGTTCGCTGCTATCGACGACACCCGGCCAACGGTGATCTTCTGTTACACCGTCAAGGGATACGGTCTGCCCACGCAGGGGCATCCGCAGAACCATTCCTCGCTGCTGACCACCGAGCAAGTCCAGGAGCTGGCGGCCAGTCTCGGCATCGACCCTGATGATCCCTGGCGGCAACTGCCGGGTGGCCTGGCCGCCGACCTCTGCACCGCCACCGCAGCGCGGCTGCGTCGACCGCGGCAACCCGAACTGGGGCCACTTCACATCCCGGCCGACATCGGCCGCACCCCGTCCGGAACCGCCACCACCCAGGCCGCGCTAGGCCGGGCGCTGCTGGACCTAACCCGCGAGGCCCCCCACGCCGCCCACCGGGTCGTCACGGTCAGCCCGGACGTCAGCTCCACGACCAACCTCGGCGGCTGGGTCAACAAGGTCGGCGTGTGGTCGACGCGCGAACGTGACGACTGGTTCGCCGACGACGCCGAAACCATCTTGCACTGGCGGGAGAAACCCACCGGGCAGCACATCGAGCTCGGCATCGCCGAAGTCAACCTTGTCGGCCTGCTCAGCGAACTCGGCGCCACCTGGAGCCGTTGGGGACAACCGTTGCTGCCGATCGGCGTGCTCTACGACCCGTTCGTCGAACGTGCCCTGGAACCCTGGTCCTACGGCATCTACGCCGGCGGCCAAGCCATCCTCGTCGGCACCCCCTCAGGTGTGACGCTGGCGCCAGAAGGCGGCGCGCACCAGTCCATCAAGACACCGTCGATCGGGCTCGAGCAGCCTGGCTGCGTCAGCTACGAGCCCGCCTTCGCCATCGACACCGAATGGACCCTGCTGGCCAGCCTCGCCCAGCTTGGCAAGCCGGACGGGCGGTCGGCCTACCTGCGGCTGTCCACCCGACCGGTCGACCAGACACTGGCCGCCGTGCCCGCGGACGCGGCCGCGCGGGAACGGCGCCGGCGCCAGGTCGTCGCCGGCGCCTATCCGCTGCGCCGCACCGACAACCCGGCGGTCACCATCGCCGCGATGGGAGCGGTCCTGCCCGAAGCTCTGGCCGCCGCCCATCGGCTGAGCCAGCTCGGCAGCCCCGCCGACGTCGTCTGCGTGACCAGCCCCGACCTGCTGTACCGGGCGATGCGCGCGCGGCAAGGTCACGAACAGGCCGACACCTGGATCCTCGACCAGGCCTTTCCCCCGGAGCGGGCCACGCCGATGGTCACCGTCCTCGACGGCCATCCCCACACCCTGGCCTTCCTCGCCACCATCAACCAGGCGCCGGTCACCTCGCTTGGCGTCACCACCTTCGGCCAGTCCGGTTCACTGGACGACGTGTACCGCCACCACGGCCTCGACGCGGACAGCATCATCAGCGCAGCCCTTGACGTCGCCGCATGAGCACAAGCTCCCGTACCGAGAAGCAGGTGAGCTCGGCGAGAGGTCCGGCGAAGTTCCGCCATCGCGTATTCACCGTGCCGCGCTCGATCGCGGTGGCTCAGCGTGGCGGCTGCTCGCCGAGCAACAGGTTGCGCACCAGGTGCAGGGCGGCGGTGACCGAGCGTTCGCGGACGTCGGCCCTGCCACCGGGCAGCACCGGGTCGCGGGTGCGGCGTCCGCCGCCGCGTACCGCGGCGCTGATGCAGACGTAGCCGACCGGCTTGTTCTGCGTGCCGCCGTCCGGGCCGGCGATACCGGTGATGCCGACGCCGATGTCGGCGCCGAAACGCTCGATCGCACCGTCGGCCATCGCCTCGGCCACCTCGGTCGACACCGCGCCCGTGCGCGCGATCAGCTCGGCGGGCACGCCGAGCAGCTCGACCTTGGCGTCATTGGAATAGGCAACGACACCGCCCAGAAAGTAGGTCGAGGAGCCTGGACAATCGGTCAGCCGGGCGGCAAGCAGGCCCGACGTGCACGACTCGGCCACTGCGATCGTGCGACTGTCGAGCAGGCCGACGACGACTTCGGTCACGGACTGGCCGGTCTCGCTGAACACCAACGGCCCGTGGCGCTCGACCAATCCGGTGCGAAGCGCGGCGGCGGCCTCTTCGGCGCCGTCGCGGTAGCGTACGTCGACCTCGAGTTCGCCGCCGCGCAGGCACGTGGTGATTTCCAGCGCGGAGAGATCGGTACGGGCGCCGATCTCTCGCAGGGTGGCTGCGAGGTCGGACTCGGGCACCCCGAACAGACGCAGCGCGAGTTCCTGGTACGGCTCGGCCCTGGCCAGCATCTCGCGCGCGGGTGCCGCCGCGATCGCGCTCTCCCACATCCCCTGCAGCTCGCGCGGCGGACCGGGCAGCACGATCACGACCTGATCGCCCGCAGGCACGACGAGCCCCGGTGCGGTGCCTACCGGGTCGATCGGCACCGCACCTTCGGGCACCATCGCCTGCTTGCGATTGGCCGCACGCAACGACTCGGGGTCGAACGTGAACCGGCGCGCGAACCCGGCAAGGATCGCCTCGATCTTGCGCTCCATCTTCTCATCGAGGTGCAGTGGCCGGCCCGCGAAGCGGCCGACGACCTCGGCGGTGAGGTCGTCCGCGGTCGGCCCGAGCCCGCCGGACGTGACGATCAGATCGATACCGCGCCCCCGCATGAACTCCAGCGTCGCCAGCAGGTCCTCAGGTCGGTCGCCGACCTGGTGGATGCCCTCGACCTCCACCCCCAGCGCGCCCAACCGTTGCGATATCCACGGCCCGTTGCGGTCGCGGATCCCGCCGCTGAGCACTTCGGTACCAGTGACCAGAACCGCACCACGTATGTTCACGACGCCATTCTCCCTATTCGCGCGACATCGGGACGCTGGCTCCCTGCCTGCCGCGCTACCCGCAGGCGTCATTCCGAAAGTTGATCAGCCTTACTCCCTCAGTGACGAAATTTTATCTGGTTTGCCGGGTGTTTCTCGTCATCCACGGAGCAAGGCTGATCAAGTACTCGCGATAGACACCACAGCGCACACTGTGGTCCGGCGCCACCAGCCAAAAGGCGCGACACCCCTGCCAGACGAGCCACCTGCCGGATCGTGCGAAACCCTGTGGATTCTGATGCTCAGTCGCCCGGTGCCTCGAGTCCAAACGCGACCTGCGGCACCGGCTGCGCACCCAGCTCACCTGGGCGGGCTTCGGCTCGCCCGCACCGGGCGTGCGGGTCAGCCCCGACGTCCGGCGACAGGACGAGGCGCAGCGGATCGTGGCCGAGCTCGACGTCGGCTCGCCGATGTCGTTCCTCGACCCGCAGCTACCAGCCGGCTGCTGCCCGCGAACTGGAGCGGCACCAAGGCCGCGGAGCTGTTCCACAGCAAGCACCTCGACTGGCGGGACGCCGCCCAGCGGCACTGGTACCGGCTGGTCAAGGCGGAAGACGCGGCATAACGCCGCGCTGTTGATCAGCTTCCTGCGCGCTGTGACCACCGGAAAGGTGGCGGCGTGGTCACAGCGCGCGGGAAGTTGATCAAGTTCGGCGTCGCTACGCTTCGCTCCAGTCGTAGAACCCCGTGCCGGACTTCTTGCCGGTCTCCCCAGCGGCCACCTTGTCGACCAGCAGCTTCGGCGGCTCGAACCGGGGCCCGTGACTCTCGGCGAGATGCTTGGCGATGTCCAGCCGGACGTCCAGCCCGACCAGATCCGTCAGCCGCAACGGCCCCATCGGGTGCCGATAGCCCAGCTCCATCGCGCGATCGATGTCCTCCGCCGAAGCGACGCCCTCCTCCAGCATCCGGATCGCCTCCAGCCCGATCGCGACGCCGAGCCTGCTGGTGGCGAAGCCAGGGACGTCCCGGACCACGATGGTCTGCTTGCCGATCCGCTCGCCCACCGCGCGCGCCGCATCGATCGAGGCGTCCGACGTCGCCGTACCCCGCACGATCTCCAGCAACGGCATCGACCACACCGGGTTGAAAAAGTGCATGCCAAGGAAATCCGCCGGCCGGTCGAGCCCGTCGGCCAGCGCGTCGATGCTCAGCCCACTGGTGTTGGACGCCAACATCGCCGGCTCGCACCGCTGCGCCTCCGCCAGCACGCCCCGCTTGAGATCCAGCCGTTCCGGCACCGCCTCCACGATCAGGTCCAGCCCAGACGGCAGCTCCGACGTCGCGCCGATCGTGCGCACCCGCTCCGGCACCGCCGCCGCGTCGGCCGCGCCGAGCTTGCCCTTCTCCTCGGCGCGCTTGGCCTGCCGCGCGATCGTCTCCACCGCCCGCGCCGCCTGGGTCGCGTCCGGCTCGACCAGCGCGACCTCGGAGCCGGCCGCCGCGAAGACATACGCGACGCCGAGCCCCATCGTGCCGCCACCAATCACACCTATGCGTTTCATGCCCTCTCCATCACGTCAGATCCCCAGGCCGGGGAACACCTTGGCCGCATTGCCGGACAGTACATCGCGCAGCACGTCGTCCGGCAGGCCCAGCTTCCGCAGCGCGGCGACGTTGCGCGCGGTGCCCGGCACGCCGGGCCAGTCGGTGCCGAAGATGAACTTCGTCGCCAGCCGGGTGACGTCGAACCGCGCGTAGTACTCCGGCAGCTTGTGCGGCGGCAGCCCCGCGAGGTCGAGCCACACGTTCGGCCTGCCGAGCGCGAGGAACGCCGCCGTGTCGTACCACCAGCCGCGTCCGCCATGTGCGAACACCAGCGCCAGCTCGGGGAAGTCCTCGATCACGTCGAGGTACAGCTCGGGGTCGCCGAACCGCGCCCGCGAGCCGGGGAAGTCGGACGTCCCGGAGTGCGTGATCACCGGGACGCCGCGCTCCGAGCAGGCCGCGTATACCGGGTACAGGTCCCGGTCGGCGGGCGAGAACCCCGCGTGCACCGGGTGCAGCTTCAGCGCTACCGCCCCGAGGTCGAGCTGCCGCTCCACCTCGCGTACCAGCAGGTGGTGCAGGTGCGGGTTGACGTTCGCCACCAGCCGGAATCGGTCCGGGTTGTACTCGACGATCGGCAGCAGGTCCTCGATCGGCTGGATGCCGGTCGCCCTCGGGCTGTACTCGCAGAACAGCAACGCCCGGTCGACACCCTCGGCGGCGAGCAGCGCGTCGAACCGTTCCGGCACCGGATCCCCGGCGTCGTCGTAGGCGTCGCGCCAGGGATGCGGGCCGGAGAACCGGTCCGCCCACTCCAGCCACGCCGGTTTCAACGTGGACAGCCGTGGCACGTGCACGTGGGCGTCGACAACGGTGTCTGGCCCGGCGTCCGGCACCGGCTCAGCCGCGCGGCTCATATGCGGCGACCAGTTCGGTGTCCGCGCCGACCGTGCCGAGCACCATCGACCCGCCCGGCTGCCCGAGGACGTCGTCCCTTCCGGGCAGCGCCTCGGTGAAGAAGCGCCGGTTGTCCTCGACGAACGCCTCGTGCTCCGACGCGACGTTGCGATCCTGGCTGATCGCCTCCACCGGGCACGCCGGTTCGCACGCCCCACAGTCGATGCACTCCATCGGGTTGATGTAGAGCTTGCGCTCGCCCTCGTAGATGCAGTCGACGGGGCATTCCTCCATGCACGAACGGTCCATGATGTCGATGCATGGTTCCGCGATCACGTAAGGCATCACGTTCTCCTGGGTATCAGGCCGCCGCTGGCGCGTCGGTCGAGTGGCCGGGGAACACCGGCTGGCCGGGATCGATGTGGTGGGCGGCGGTTCTCGACGTCGACGCCCCACTTCAGCAGCGGCCCGAGGTTGGCGGTGAACCCCAGTGCGGCGATGATCCGGTGGCAGGGCACCGTGCGCACGGTGTCGTCCGTGCGGGTGATCTCCACCGACTCGATGGCGCCGTTGCCGATCACCTTGGACACCTGCGCGTTGGTGATGATCTCGACGTCGCTGGCCTGCACCGCGGACACCGTGGTCGGGTGCGCCCGGAACGTCTCCCTGCGATGCACCAGCGTCACCGAGTTGGCCCGCGAGTGCAGCGCCTGCGCCCAGTCGAACGCCGAGTCCCCGCCGCCGACGATCACCACGTCCGAGCCCGCGTAGTCGTCCAGCTTGCGCACGAAGTACGCCAGGCCAGGGGGATCACCGTCTTCGTACTCCTTAGCCACTGGTAGCGGCCGGGGCGTGAAGGTGCCGATGCCACCGGTGATGATCACCGACTTGGCCTCGATCCTGGTTCCCCGGTGCGTGGTCACCGTGAACGTGTCCGGCCCGTCACCGGGGTGGCGCTCCAGCTCCTCGGCGCGGTGCCCGAGCAGGTACACCGGGTCGAACGGCTCCGCCTGCGCCAGCAGCGAATCGACCAGGTCCCGGCCCCGCACCGCGGGGAACCCGGCGACGTCGTAGATGTCCTTCTCCGGATACATCGCGTTGATCTGCCCGCCGGGCTCCGGCAGCGAGTCGAGCGCGCCGACCCGCAGGCCCCGGAACCCGGCGTAGTACGCCGCGAACAACCCGGTCGGGCCCGCGCAGACGATGAGAACGTCGAGCTCATGCGGTGCCGACATTGGTCTCCTCCTTCGTGGCCACTCGCGACTCCGGTAGCAACTCGGTGCGCAGCTGGTCGCGCAGCACGTTGCGGCGGATCTTGCCGGTCGCGGTCTTGGGCAGCTCGGTCATCTCGACCACGGCGCGGGGCCGCTTGAACGACGCCAGCCCCTCGCGGCACCAGCCGATCAGCGCGTCGGCGTCGACGTTCACGCCCGGCGCCGCCACCACGCACGCGACCGGCTTGTCCAGCTCGTCGGAGTCCGGCACCGCCACCACGACGACCTCCGCGACGTCGGGGTGTTCCAGCAGCCGGTTCTCCACTTCGGACGGGCTCACCCAGATGCCGCCCGCCTTGAGCATGTCGTTGGCGCGGCCGAGGCAGGTGAGCGTGCCATCGGCGTTGCGCACGTAGGTGTCGCCGGTGCGCAGCCACTCGCCGAGGAACACCTGCCGCGTCGTCGTCGCACGGCACCAGTACCCGGTCGCCGCGCTCTCGCCCCGGACGTACAGCTCGCCCGGCTCGTCGACGTCCTCGATCGGCCTGCCCTGCTCGTCACGGATCTCCACCGAGTACCCAGGAACCGGCGTGCCGGACGAGCCGGGATGCACCTGGCCTGCGCGGTTGGAGATGAAGATGTGCAGCATCTCGGTGGAGCCGATGCCGTCGAGCACCTCGATGCCGAAGCGTTCCAGCATGCCGTGGAACATCCTCGGTGGCAGGGCCTCGCCCGCCGACACGCCCTGGCGCACCGTGGAGAACGCCTCGTCCGCGACGTCGCTGGCCAGCAGCGGCCCGAAGAAACTCGGGGTGCCGAACAGCACCGTCGCGCGCTCGGCGGCGGCCCGTTCCGCGAACAGTACTGGCGACGGCCGCGACGGCTCCAGCAGCGCCGTGGCGCCCACGGAGAGCGGGAAGAACATCGAGTTGCCGATGCCATACGCGAAGAACAGCTTGGCGACCGACAGACAGCGGTCCTCGGGCGTCATGCCGAGCACCTGCTGGCCGTAGTTCTCCGCGACGAACCGGATGTCGACGTGGCGGTGCATGGCCGCCTTCGGCTTGCCGGTGGTGCCGGAGGTGTAAAGCCACAGTGCGGGCGAGTCCGCCCAGGTCGGGTACAGCTCGGCCTCCTCGCCGCCCCGCAATTCGGTCCAGGCGTGCCCGGACACGCCGTCCGGCAGCCCGAACGGCTCCGCCCCGGCCAGCACGACGTGTCGCACGTCGGGAGCGTCGGCCACCGCCGCCCGGACCTGGTCCGCGAACTCGCCGCCGCCGAGCACGACCCTGGCGCGGGAGTCCGCGACCAGCGTGCCCAGCTCGGGTCCGGTGAGCATGGTCGAGCACGGCACCGCGACCGCGCCGAGGTACATCGCGGCAAGGATGCCGGTGAATAGCTCGACCTCGTCCGGCATGCACAGCAGCACCCGCTCCTCGGGGCGCACGCCGATGCGGCGCAGGCCGGCCGCGACCTGCCGGATGTCCCCGGCGAGGTCGGCGTAGCTCAGCGTCCTGCTCGGGGAGACGACCGCCGTGTTGGCGCCGTTGCCTTCCCGCAGGTGCCGGTAGACGAGGTAGTCGGTGGTATTGAAGAAGCCATCGGACGGCTCAGGGGCGCTGGGTGGTGTGGCAGTCATGGTCAACCACCCCTCACGGCACGTAGACGTACTCGTAGTCGAACGGCTTGCCGTTGATGCCGTTGATCGGCGGCGCGACCCAGCTCGCGATCTTGCCCCGCTCGTAGACCGGGTGCATCAGTGAGCGCACGAACGTCAGGTCCTCACTGGTCGGCAGCCAGCGAGACCGGCTGGCCTCCCAGGTCTGCTCGTCCACGATCGTGCCGTCCGGCGTGACGTGGTGCTCCGAGTAGACACCGACCTCCCGGTTGAAGCCGGGGTGCGGCATGGAAAATTTGAAGTCGATGGCTGCAATACCACTGTCCGCGAGGATCTTGTTCCAGCGATTCAGCCCGTTCTGGCAGTCGGCGATGTACTCGCCGCGCAGGTCGAGGTTCAACGCGAGCAGCGCCTGCACCTCTTCCTCGCTCCAGGTGCCGTCGTCGTTGGGCTTCTCCATGACGACGGAGTCGTCGGTGAGCTGATGGTCGTCCTTGCGGCGGGTCTCGTTCCAACGCCCCTTGACTGGTTTTCCGCACTTCTGGGACCGGTTTTGGCTCCCCCCATCGGGCGCTGGGTCAGGCGGTGGTGTAGGCGCTGTGGGGGATGTTGAGCAGGTCGAGTACCAGGGCTTGTAGCTCGCTGAGTTCGGGGTGGAAGGTCTT
>WHTY01000017.1 GCA_009377475.1 Actinophytocola sp. | reverse complement strand
GGCGACGGCCCCTCGGGGCCTCGCCCTTATCCGGCGCCGGGCACGGCCCCCAGAGGCTCGCGGGCAAGTGGTTCCGGTGTCGGCCGTGCGGGTGGGATCGCCGGAGGCGACCGAGCGCAGCGAGGCTTGTCTCACCCGCACAGCTGTGCACCGGGTTCCTTGCCCGTGAGGAGGGGTCGTGCTAAGCCGGGCCGCGAAGCGGTCGAACACTGCGCCGACCGCAGGGAGGCACCGGTTCCCGACCGCCAGGTCGGGTCGTTCTTCCGCGCGAAGCGCGGGCCTCAACGGCGGGAATGCGACCTGAAACTGTCGGTGCCTCGTGTGACCATCAGGCCTATGGAGGTCTCGGCTACCGACATCGCGAGGATTCCCGGGCGCAATATCCACGTGCCGCGGGAAGACTTCGCTGCGGTGTGGCGCGAAGCCGAGCGCCGCAACGAGGTCCTGGGCTCGCGCGGCGACAGCGCGTGGTTCAACGCCGGTGTGTGCGTAACCTGCCGTTGGCTGGCCGCGACCGCCGTGCGCCCGCCCGATGGGCGCTCGTATTTGGCCCCGTCGCCGATCACCCGCAGGACCGCACGAGCGTATGAAGAGTTGATCGTGGCCGAGTGCTACGAGGCCGAGAAACTCTCGTTGCGCAGGCCGGTTCCGAGCTGGCTGCAGCGCCGTCCCGGCTGGGTCGAGGGCATCCTCGCCACCCTGGACTGGGCCTGGCGACGTAACGGTCGGCCCCCGATCGAGGTGCCGCGTCGCGCGACGGTGAGCGGATAGCAAGTCAGTCATCGGTGGCAGCCATTTCCAGCGCGGGCACGTCTTCGACATGCCGCTCTGCTTGCCGTTCCTGCGTCGGCGCTTCGTCGGCGTGCCACCGCTCGATGCGTTCCGCGCGGGCTTCGTCCTCGGCTCGCCGCTGCTCAGCCTCTCGGCGTGCCTGCATCTCGGCGAGCGCGCGCTGGGCCTGCTCTACGGACTCGGCGGTCTCGTCAGCCGACGGCACCCGCACCCGGTCGTCGGACTCGCGGTCGGGCTCGTCCGCCGCGACGTCGCGCACGTCCGGCACGACGGTTTCGGCAGTGTCGGCGTTCGGCTCGGGCTCGGCCTGGCGGGTGTCGTCGGCGCGTTGTTCGGCGACGTCGGCGAGGTCAGCCTTGTCGATGATCTCGCGGTGCTCATCCTCGGCGCGTTCGTGCTCGTCGTGGGCGGCGAGCCACTCATCGGCCGTCACGACTTCTTCCTCGCGGCCGTCTGCGACACGCCGTGCCTCTAGCTCGGCCGTGGCGCGCTCGGCGGCCGCGCGAGTAGCGGCGGTGTGGGCGAGCCAGTTCGCCCGCGCCTCGTCGCCCATCGCCAGCTGCTCGGCGCGCTGGTCGAGCGTATCGGCCAGCGCATCCGTGTCGGCAGCCTCGCGCTCCAGCCGCGCCCGCACCTGTTCGTCGGAGGCGGCGTCGGCTTCTGCGCGCAGGCGGGCACTTTCCTGCCGACGCGCGGCAGCGGACTGGTGGGTTCCGGCGAGCTCGTTGGCGACGTAGTCCGGAGCCCAGGCCTGTTCGCGCTCGTAAGCGCGGATGCGCACGCGTAGCTGACCGTCGCTCATCTCGAGCTCGTCGCGCTCGGCCTCCGGGCGACCGAGTGCGCGCCACGCGGCCCGCCACGAGGCGTAGGCCTCGACCTGACCGGGCTTCGGGGCGGGACCGAGCGCTGTCGTGTCGTCGTCGTGGCCGATGAGCTCGCGGTGGGCGGCCACGGTCGCGGTCCGCTCGATCCACTCGTCCCGCTCGCTGGCGGTCGTGGGCACGGGGCCGAGCGACTCGACGGCCCATTGGGGTGGCTGCTCGGCGAGCTGCTCGCCGAGGTCGCGCCGACGGGTGTCGGCGGCGGTGGCGAGCTGCTCGAGGTAGGCGCGCCACTCCGGGTCGTCGACGCGGGGTGTCCAGTCGGCGAAGCTGGTGCCGGTGGGGTCGAGCGAGGTCTCGCTGGTGATGCGGTGGTGAATGACGTTGGTCAGCTGCCGCGCCCCGTCGAGCGGCCGGTCGGCAACGGCGCCCGCGAGCACCTGCTTCGGGTCGTGCCCGGCGAGTTCGGCGCGACGCAGGATGCGGGTGAGGCTGGCGGCGCCGTCCTCGGCGGCGATGCGGCTGCGCTGGCCGGGTGTGAGATGGCCGTCGTCGACGAGCTGGTCCAGCCATCCGGCGGTGCGACCGGCGGTGGCGAGGTCGACGGCGTCGGCGAGCAGCGCGGCCGGGGTACGCACGTTCTCGTTCTCGGCGGCGGACTCGACGGCCGTGGCCAGCGCGGAGCGCTCGGGGCGGGCGTCTTCGAGCGTCGTGGCCAGCACCGCCGCGGGTGAGCGGTGGATCGCCTCCAGCGTCTCCCCGCTCGGGACGTCGTCGGGCACGGCGACGGTGACGACGTGGGCGGTGTTGCCGTCGCGGCCACGGCTCATGCCGACGTACAGCGCTTCCGGACCGGTCGTGCCGGTGATGACCGCGTGGCTGGTATCCACGGTCAACCCCTGGGCAGCGTGCACCGTCGAGGCGTAAGCGAGGGCGACGTGCTCACCGACGTAGTCGGCGGGCAGCGTCATCCGCTCCCCCAGCTGCTCGCCGTCCGTGCTGCGGCCGAGCACCGGGGCGACGACGAGGCCACCGTCGTCGCGGCTGCCGAGGACGCGGTACTGCTCGCGGTTGATCGGCACGCGGCGGTTGCCCTCGTATCCGGCGAGGTGCCAGCCGTTCAGCCGCGCTTGCACGAGGTCGCCGGCACCGGCGTAGGTGCCCTGCAGCCCGAGCGGCACGCCGTGTTCGTCGACACGACCGAGCCGCACCAGGTCGGCGCGTAGCTCAGCTGACAGCCGTGCGGCCTGCTCGTTGCTGTCCACGATGAGCAGCGACCGCATGCCGTCGAGGGTGTCGGCGAGCCAGGCTTTCGCGGCGGTGTCCTCGGTTTGCTCGAGTGCGCCGCCGTCGAGCAGTCGCCCGTGCTTGTGGTACTCGGCGAGCACGGTCTCGTCGCCCGCGCGGAGCCGCAGCGAGGCGTCGCGTTCCCACTCGTCGGTGAACCGGCGGGCCTCGGCCAGCTCGTAGGCGGCGCCGTTGTCGGCGATGAGTTCCATGCCGCCGGCGGCGCCGACGGCGGCGAGTTGTCGGTGGTCGCCGGAGAGCAGCAGTTTCGCTCCGGCGTCGGTGACGTGGCGGTGGATCTCGGCGAGGTCGGCGGTGTCGGCCATCGCGGACTCGTCGACGACGACGAGGCCACCGGCATGCAGCCGGAGCTGTTCGTCGGCGAGCTCGGTGCTGCCGTCGGCGAGGCGCTGCTGGGCGGCGAGCCAGCGGGCGATATTGCGAGTGTCGAGCCCCTCGCCCGCCAGGACTTCGGCGGCGATCTGGCTGGAGGCCAGCCCGATCACGCGGCGCTGTTGGCCGTCCCAGTGCGCGAGGTCTTGCCACGCCTTCGCCAGCGCACCGACCACAAATGACTTGCCGGTGCCTGCCGGGCCGACGAGCGATTCGGTGCGTGCGCCTGAGGTGAGCACGCCGCGCACGGCGGCGGCCTGGTCGGCGCCGAGCTCGATACCTTGCTCGGCAAGGCCGGTGACGAACCGGTCGGCGTCCGGTGTTGCCAGCGCGGGCGCGCCGCGGGTGGTGGCGGCGTCGGCGAGGCTGCGCTCGGTGTGCACGTGGGTGGGTGTGGCGTAGAGCTGACCCCCGGGTGCCTGGTAGACGGATTCGCCGTTGGCGCGGCGCAGCTCGGCCGGTAGCGCCTCGTCGCCCGGTCGCTGCGCGTCCAGCGGCACGACCAGCTGCAACGCCTCGGCGGTGAGCCCGTCCAGGAGTCGGGTGATCTGGTCACCGTCGAGATCGCCGAGCCGGTCGGGCAGGGCGTCGGAGATCGCGCGCGAGAGGTCGGCGGCGGTCCAGGCGGCCTTTTTCGCCTGCACGTCGGCGAGCGCGGTCTCGATCACGGCCTCGCGCGACCACTGCCCCGGCTCGGGCGGCTGCTGGCCGAGGTCGAGCACACCTTGTGCGACGCTGGCCAGCCCGCCGGCGACCTCGGCACGTAGCTGGCGGTCCCACCGCTCGAGGCGTTCCTCGACGGACTCGCCGTCGTGGGTCTTGGCGTTGCGGGTCGCGAACGTGGCTTGGCGCTGGAGCCGGTCCAGCTCCAGCGAGTTCGGTTCGCGGCCGAACTTCGCCTCGAACGCGTCGACGAGCTCGCGGGTGTGGGCGGTGATCGCGCGGCGGCGGGAGCTGAACAGCTCCATCACCTCGGCGGGTACGCCGACGATTTCGCGGGCCTTGCCGTCCGGGCGGGTCGCGAACCGTACACCGAGTGCCTGGGCGAGGTGTTCCTCGGTGGTGCGTTCGCCGACGGCGGCGGCCGCGCCGCGGAACTTGTGGATGGCGCGCGAGTCGAGGGTGCGCCATTCACCGTCGGCACCCTGGACGCGGTTCAGGATCGCGTTGTGGATGTGTAGCTGTGGGTCGTGGTTGCGGGAGTCGTGCTGGAAGAAGCTGGCGATGGTCCAGTCGTGGGCGTCGATGAACCGGCCGGCCGCGCCGCCGTGGTGGCCGACGCGGGAGTAGCCGGCCTTGGCGGCGAGGTAGTCCAGCGCGGCACGGTTGCCGGCCCAGATCGCATCCTCGACGGCCTGGCGGTGCGCGTCCCACGCGTCGGCGCGCTCCTGGGCCGCCAGTCGTTCGGCGTCGGTGGTCGCTGCGTCCACGGCTCGCTGCGCGTTCACCTGCTGCGCTTCGAACGCCGTATGCAGGACGGTGATGGACTTCGGCACGCTGTACGTCGCGTCCAAGAACGCCACGTTCTTGCGCGCCCGCTTGCCCGCGTCCAATCGGAGTTCAGCGCGGCGTTCGGGGCTGGCGTCCGGCTCGGCTTCGAGCGCGGCCGCGTACAACTCGTCCTCGGTGGCGTAGCGGCGTCCACGATGTCCAAGCGTGGACGCGTTGGCCCAGTTGGACGGGTCGGTGAACGCCTCGTCGCGCGGGTCGATGAAGTGCTCGTAGAGCGCGGTCATGTCCTGGTGATCCACCAGCCCGGAGAGGCCGAGCGCCTTCGCGCCCCGGCCGTACCAGCGGCCCAGCGGCTCCCCTGCGGTGACCGCGCCGGTGTAGTAGTTCTCCCGGCCGGTCGCCACCGCACCGAGCAGGTAATCAGCCGCGTGACCAGATGAGATCGTCAGCATCACGCACCCCCAGCCAAGATCACCACGCTGGAGTCACGATCAACAACGGCGGGACGTGGCACCGGCGCCGGCAGGCACCGACCGGACCATCGGATCGTGATGCCTAGGTGTGTTCTCTTCACTTCGCTCCTGATGGACTGCATGCGGTGAGCTGGCTGAGTGACTTGGGGACTTCCTGGGTGGTTGTGCTGCGGTGAGCTGATGGGTGTCACTGGTCGCTCGCTAGGTCGGTGGACTCATTGACGACATGCAGCTGGGTCGGCTGCTCGCGAAGCTCTTTGAGCGCGTTTCCTGCGGTGCCCCGGGCGACGTCAGCGAGGTCCATGAGCTGCGAGGTGGTCGGCAGGCTGCCGTGCAGGCTGGCGTGGCGACGGGCGGCGGCGCGGGCTCGGTCCCGCGCCGGAGACACGCGGTTGTCACGGACCTCGGGCGGCTGACGAGACTGCTCGTCTGGTTGGACGGCTTCGTCGGCTGGAGTGGACGCGGGTAGCGCTCGGCGCTGGTCGGTGGACGGTTGGACGCTCGGTTGTACGACGGCGTCCAACTCCACGGTCTGTTCAATATCCGGCGTCGCCTGTACGGGCTCGGGCGCTGGCTGCTCGCCCGGTTGGACGGTGTCGTGTCGATGGGAGCCGAGCAGGAACAGCAGGTGCGCGACGATCGCGGCTGCGATCGCGGGCCAGGCGCCGACGCCGAACCGCAGCTCGGGCGGCGCGGAGCCGACACCGTCGGCGAGGTAGCTGGCCTGCGCCACACCGGAGAGCCCGGCCGAGAGCACGACCACGGCCCAGGCGTAGGCCCGGCCGCCGTCGGTCAGGCGTGCCGTTGACACGTACGCGACAAGCGCGAGGCCGTCGGTGATCAACGGGTAGAGCCAGGCGATCGCCGGGGGCACGCTCGACGCCAGCGCCACCTCGTAGAGTCCGTGCGCGGTGGCCACCCCTGCGCCGATGGCGACGAGCAGGCCCGGTATCCACAATGCCCACGACGCCCGGCGGCTCGGGCGCTCGGCAGTAGTCGTGGTGGTCATCGCTCGGTCTCCCCTCGTCCGTCACAGTCCGGGCACGGCCGCAGTTGGCCGAGCACCGGATCGGGCTGGTGGAAGTCGTCCGGGTCGCATCCGGAGCCCTGGCAGGTTGGGCACGGCCCTGGCGGCGGTTCGTCCTCGGCGGCGCGGGTCATCGGCGACTACCTCCCCACCGGTCGGCGTCGCCGTCCTCGGCGAACTGCTCGTCGGTCGGCTGGGGCGGGTGGCCGTACCTGTCGCTTCCCCACCAGCGGGAAATCGCCGGGACCGCCGACACGACGGGAACGGTCGTGGTGCTCGACGGCGGTGCGCCGTCGCGGTGGTCGTGCTTCTCCAGTGAGCAGTTCCGGGCGAGCTTCTCGATGCGGCGCACCACGCCGGGGCGGTAGCGGTCGTGCCAGTCGGCGGCCATCGCCACCGTGGCGGTCTCACTGCGATACGCGGCGTCCCATGCTTGCTTGAGCCACAGCAGTTCCTCGACAACGTCGGGGTGCCAGAGCCAGCAGTTCGGCAGGTGCGTCGCCGCGTCTGCGTAGCGCAGGTAGACGCCGTCCATCCACCCCACGAGATCGTCGAGCTGCTGCCGAGCGACCTCGACGTCGCCGGGCAGGGCCAGCCACGACACCGCTGCGTCTCGGCTCGTACCGCTCGCCTGCCCCTGTGCGACTTCGGCGGCCAGTTGCGTGACCGTGCGGGCCAGCTGCTTGACTCTGCCCGGTAGGTCGTTGAGCGTGTTGAGCTTGCGGGACAGCTGCTCGACCTCGCGGGCGAGCCCGGCCACGGACGCCGCTGAGGCGTATTGCTCGTCGTTCATCACCGACCGCCCCCGTAGGTGTCGTCGGCGTGCTGTGCCTGGCGCTGCGCACGACGCCGGGCGCGTTCGGCCTGGCGCTGCTCGTAGCGTTCGTCGGCGTCGGCGAGCTTCTCCGCGACCCAGTCGAGCGCGGTCTCGAACGTCTGCTGCCAGCGTTCGACACGAGGTGCCCAGCGCTCGGCGCGTCGGGCGGCTTTGACCTCGCGGCGCTTCCACGCCATCGGCACCCGCCCGACGACGGGTGGCATGCCTCGGCGGATGATGACCGCGCGGCCGGCCTTGAGTTGGGCGATCTGGGCGGGCGTGAGCACCGGTACGCGGCGCACCGAGTGCTGCGTGACGGACCAGTCGTCGCCGAACGTCGGCACGTTTTCGTCGCGCTCGCCGGTCAGCGTCGAGTACGCCTGCAGGTCGTCCTGGTCGCGGCTGCCGCCGAAGATCATCAGGGTGGCGGCGTTGTTCAGGATCGCGGCCGCGCCGGTGTCGCCCCAGCGTTGCCGGAGCTGGGCGCGGGACTGGGCGGCGATGTGGATGGTGACGTTGCGCCCGCCCATGTCGGCGGTCCAGTTGTCCAGCGGGATTGGGCAGATCAGCGCGGCCTCGTCGAGCGCCATCGTCAACGGCGGGTCCAGTCGGCCGGACGGTTGGCGTCCGGCGATGCGCCGAGCTTCGCGGGCGATGTGGCCGGTCAGCGCGGTCACCAGCGGGGCGGTCTGCGCGTCCTCTGCGCCGAGCATGTACACCGTGCCCCGCTCAGCAAGGAGTTGGGCGACGTCGAACTCGCCGTCCTGGGCGGCTGCAGCCGCGGTGGCATCGGAGAGCCAGCCGAGTGCGGGCATGATCGTGGAACAGACCGACGAGCGTGTCTTGTCGGTCATCCGTAGGAACTGGCTCGCGTCGGACTCGAGTGCGGTCTCGGGCGAGCGGCGGATGAACCGGGAGACGTCCTTTTCGGCGCGCTCCGGGTCGGCCACCCACTCGAGGACGTCGCGCATCGTGCGCCCGCCGAGCGCGGCGGCGTGCATCAGCGCGGCGAGTGCCCGGCGGGCCTGGCCCTCCCAGAACTCGCGGTCACCCCCGTCACGGCCGGGTGCGGAGACACCGGATAGCAGGTCAGCGGCGCGGGTGGTCGCGGTCTTCGGGTCCTCGCAGCCCGCCAACGGGTCGAACGTGATCGTCGAGCCCAGATCGCCGACACCGGACGGGTTGAACACGTGCAGCGGACCCTTGCGTGCCCGCACGGGGCCGGTGAGCTCGATCAGGTCGGTGCGGGTGCTGGTGGCGATCACGGCGCCGGGTGCGTCGATGACGCGACCGCCCAGTTCACCGGTCTTGCCGGTACGCGGGCCGCCGATCCGCAGGGTGACGTCCTCGATCGGCGACCAGATGCGCTGCAGCCCGACCCACGCAAGCGGGGTCGCGTACTCCTTCGTCGACACCCTCAGTCGCTGCCAGAACCCCAGCTCGCGGACGCTGGGACGCAGCTGGGTGGCCTTCTTGCGCACCGCGTGCGGCGAGGAGGTGCGCCAGATCTGGAACACCGACGCCACGCCACGGTTTCGGCGGGACCGGTTCGACCACCGCGTGACCGTCCCGGCCGACCCGATATGCCGGTGCGCTCCGAAGCCGGTTGCGGCAACGACGACGACACCGCCGGCCGCCACGAGCCACGGCCAATACTGCTCGCCGGGCGTGGTCGACGGCACCGGGCTCGACCCCAGCCAGACACCGGCACAAACGACGCCAGCTCCGAACAGCCACAGCCGCACGAGCGGGTGGCGGCGAATCGCCACGATCACCGCCGCCAACAGCACCGCTGCCGCCGTCGCCACGAGCCACGGCCACCACCGCGTCAACGGCAGCTCGTGCGGCGCGAACTGCAACAGCCAGCCGAACAGGCCGAGACCACCGGAGAAGAACACCACGTTCTGCACATCGCGGGCCCTCATGCGGCACCGCCCTTGATCAGGGTGTGCCACTCGGCAACGAGTTCGGCGATGTCGACGCAGTTTCCAGCTGCGGCGGCGTGCTCGAGGATCAGCTCGATGGCCTTGGCTGGAACGACGTAGCGCGGCTTGCCGCCTTGTCCCATGCGGATCGCGGGAAAGCCGTCCGCCTGGATCAGGCGGTACAGGTACTCCTGCGAGATGCTCAGCAGTGCCGCGGCCTCGGGCACCTTGTAGCTCGGTACTCCCTCGGCTCGCTTCCGCAGAGCGTTCTTCAGTGCGAGGTTCCGGAGCACCTCGCGGTGCTGCGGGCGGCCTTCCACGGCCGGTGCTTCGTCCGGGCTCGCGTCTGTCGTAGCTTGGTGCTGCATTCGGGGCTCCCACAATCTCCGATGCAGGCCCGAGCGGGGATGCCGCCCCGTTCGGGCCCTTTTTGTGCCGGTGAACCGGCCTGCAATACTTTGCTAGCTTGCCTAGCCATGTTGGGAGCGTATCAGGTTGGCTAGACATGTCAATCTCTTGTCTAGGCTGGCTAGCGTGGCGAGGTGGTGAGCACTTACTCTGGGCGGTATGGAACTCGACCCGGAAGACCCGCGGCCGCCGTATCAGCAGCTGGCCAACGTCCTGCGCGCGTCGATCCTCACGCGCAAGTTCGAGCCGGGCGACAAGCTGCCGTCAGGCCCCGAGCTGGCCGAACGGTTTGGCGTGGCGCGGATGACGGTGCAGCAGGCCATCCGGCTGCTGCGCGACGAGGGCCTCGTCGTCTCGCGGCAGGGCAGCGGCGTCTACGTGCGCGAACGAACCGCACGCCCGGTCGGGCTCCGTCCGCACCTCGAGCGCGCCTTCGAGGAACCGTACGTCTCGGTCGACTTCGCCGGCTTCTCCGGCGAGACCCTGCACGGAGCGATCAGCGAACCGCTCGACAAGATCCGCGCCGGGCGGCTTCGGCCGGAATCCCTGCACGTTCGGCTGCTGGTACCGGACACCGAGCGACCCTGGTCACTACCAGCACGAGCCGATGACTTGTCCGACAGCCCGGCGTTCCGCAAGCGCGCGACCGGGATCATGCGCCGACACACCCAAGCCATCGTCGACACCGTCAACGAGCTCGGCACGCTCGGCATCGTGCCGGACGCCGACGCGGAGGTCCGCACCTATCCAGCCGTGCCGATGTTCAAGCTCTACATCCTCAACCGCGACGAAGCCTTCTACGGCTACTACCCAGTGCAACACCATGTCGTCGAGCTCGACGACGAACCCACGGCCATGTGGGATCTGATGGGCAAGGACGCCGTCCTGTTCCACCAGGCCGCCGACG
Source organism: Actinophytocola sp. (assembly GCA_009377475.1). GTDB lineage: Bacteria > Actinomycetota > Actinomycetes > Mycobacteriales > Pseudonocardiaceae > Haloechinothrix_A. The sequence continues at coordinate 54,989 of WHTY01000017.1, read as the reverse complement.
GGGACAAGGAATCGAGTGGCACCCAGTTCGTTCAGCAGTCGCTGATGTGGTTCGACAGCATCTGGAACAGCGTCGCCACGGAGTTCGGGCCGTGACCAACGCGGCCGCAGAGTTGCTCGCGAGCAAGCCCAACGTCCTTCTCGACTTCGACGGCCCCGTGTGCTCCGTCTTCGGCGGCGTCGGAGCCGACACCGTTGCTCGGCAGCTACGCGAAAGACTAGGTCTCAGCGAGCGGCACAGCGCTGAGGTACGCGACCCGTTCGAGATTCTTCGGTACGCAGCTGCAGAAGGACACCGCGAAGCCGTAGACGCCGAGCGTGAATTGACCAAGCTCGAGGTCCACGCAATTGCCAGCGCCACCCCTACGCCTTATTCGGCTGAACTACTGCAGCGACTGACTGATCGAGGGCAGCGCATCGTCATCGTCAGCAACAACTCCGCGTCAGCAGTCCGTGCCTATCTCAACCAGCACGGCCTTACTGCGCTCGTTAATGACGTATCCGCGCGCACTGATGCTGACCCAACTCTGCTGAAACCCAGCTCACACCTACTGCACCAAGCGATCGAGCAGCTCGGCACGACATCCGAACGGTGCGTCATGATCGGCGACTCAATTACCGACATTGACGCAGCATGGGCCAGCGGCGTCGCGATCATTGCTTATGCCAACAAATCCACGAAACAGGACCAGTTCGCTCGACATGCGCCCAGTACCGTTGTCACAGATCTCTACTCACTCATAGCGACGTAACCACCGTTCATTGCTCAATCTGGGTGTGTTGGTCGGTTTGGTGCGAGTCGTATCGCCCTTCAGCTGCTCGACCTCTCACGGGTTGACTTCGAAACAGTGAGCTCGTTCGGTAACAGAGACACTCTCCGCAACGACTCGGGTGCATGACGATCCTCCAGCTTTCAGCACGGTGGGGCAGCTTTCTTGCTGCGGCGGCAGCACTGGTCAGCCTCATGGGATGTGACAACCTTTCGACCGTCACCGGACTCAAGGTCGGCATGGAGGACAACTTCGGGCGCGAATACGCGATAACTTCGGAAGAGGCGGCGGTGATTCGAGATCTCTCAATTGCCGGATTTCCTGAGAATGGGTACATGCACATTAGTGAGATCCTGAGGGTCGCACATGCACTATGCGATGGACCTGAGGCAGTCGACAAACAGGCCGGCACGATCGCAGAACTCAAGTTCGCGGGCATGACCGAGGAGCATCTCGTTGCGCTGGCGAACGCGACCGACGCATACCTGTGCTAAGCGAGTCGATCTCGATCCGACGCGCATAGGCACAGCTTGGCGTGGAACTCGTCGAGTACCTGATCTCCCGCTACGGGTTTCAGGCCCCCGTCGCGTGCGGGGTCAAACCTTGCCTGGGCCGCGTTGCGCCGGGAGGATCGGCGACATGAGGGTATTGGTGCTGGGCGGCACCCACCATGTGGGCAGGGCTTTGGTCGAGACAGCACTGGCACGCGGGGACACGGTGACCATGCTGAGGCGAGGGCTCAGTGGTGTTGCCACCGCAGGGGTCGAAGCGCGCCATGCCGACCGGCGTGACGAGCAGGCGCTGCGAGCCGCCCTCGGCGACGACACCTATGACGCGGTGGTGGATACCTGGTCGTTCGAGCCGTCGGCGGTTCAACGCACCGCTCGTCTGCTTGACGGCCACGCGGGTCACTACGCTTACGTGTCCAGCCGGTCGGTCTACGGCTGGCCGCTGAAGTGCGGCTCGGACGAGTCGGCTCCCGTCGTTGACGGCGACCCCAGCAGCGACGACGCCGACGGTTACGCCGCGGCCAAGCGTGGAGCCGAGATCGCCGTGCTCGAAGAGTTCGGCGGCGAGGTGCTGCTCGCACGCGCCGGGTTGATCCTGGGTCCCTACGAGGACGTCGGCCGGCTGCCCTGGTGGCTGAACCGGATCGCCCGCGGCGGCAGGGTGCCCGCACCCGGCCCGCAGGACCGCCCGCTGCAGTACGTCGATGCGCGCGACCTCTCGGCCTGGATCCTCCATGCCGCCGAACAGCGCAGGGCCGGCACGTTCAACGCCGTCAGCAAATCCGGACACAGCACCATCGGCGCGCTGCTCGGTGCGTGCCAGGCGGCCACGGGGTCGAGAGCCGAGCTGGCCTGGGTGACGCCAGAAGCGGTCGCGGCCTGCGGCGTCAGCGGGTGGACGGACCTGCCGATCTGGGCGCCACCGAGCGGCGCGCTGTCCGGGCTGCACGATTGCGATGTCTCCCGCGCGGTCGCTGCGGGGCTGCGGTGCCGTCCGGTGGCGGAGACCGTTGCAGACACCTGGCCCTGGCTCCGGGCAGAGGGCGCTTCTGCGCCTCCGACCGATCGGGCCGGATCCATCGGCCTGGATGAGGACCAGGAGGCTTGCCTGCTGGCATCGGCGTGATTGCCCCTCGACCCGATCTCGAAGCCCCAAACAAGTCCCGATCGAAGGTCGGCAATCGGACGCTGTGCTCCGGCGACGTTGCTTCGGCGGTGGCCGAAATCGACCGGCCGTACTGTGAGGAGCATGACGAGCACGACGGCAAGTGACGAGGACGCGCAGTTCCTCTTCCAGGAGTGGGACCGCCGGGCCCGAGCGCGAGACGTGCCGGTCCTGCTCGAGCAGTACAGCGGCGAAGCTGCGCTCGAAACGCGCCTGGCCACGCGTCCGAGCGGGGTGCTGCGCGGAAGCGCGGAGCTGCACCGGTTCTTCGACGAAGGCGGCCGCCGCCCCAACGAACGGGTGTGATGGCACCGCGACGGCAGCTACCTGTTCAACGGCCACACAATGTCTGGGCGTACCAGTGACCAGCCGCACCCAACGGGGACTAGGTAGACGTCGCCGAGGTCATGGAGCTGCGAGGGCGTCAGACCCGGTTCCGCGAGTAAGTGGGTGACATGTGCTTGAAGTTGGCGATGGGTGCCGCGCTGACCTGGGACCATATCGGGTGTCAAGTCCACATTGTCCGCTCGGAGGCGAGGCATCCATCTGGTGAGCAGGATACGCAAGCGCAGGCGACGGGTGCGCATTCGCCGCCGGATCCGAGTTTGACCGGTAACGCGGGGCTGTTCGTAGTCGGCCACGAACTCGGCGTCCTCTGGGTCCTCCAGCTCGCTGGTGAGCAGGAAGGTGTCAACCATCTCCTCCCACCGCGCCCCGGTAGTCGGCCGCTTGACGATCGGCTGATCGACCGCGACAAGATACGAACTGTCGACGTTGAAAGTCGACCATGCCTACCAGCGCTGCAGCATCGCCACCAAAGAGGGTGTTGACGGATCGGTTCGCGGGTTGGTCCGTCCATATGCCATTTACCGGCACGCTTACCGGATTGACCGCGACATAGCTCAAGTGTTCCTACGTCGATGACTTTGGGCGGGAGAAGCGGGCGCCGAGCACCTTCGCAGCCTCACGATCAGAGTCATCCCGCCATGCTGCGTAAACGCGCAGTGTTGTGACGCCCCCACCAGCGTGGCCAAGGCGTCCTGCCACGGTTCGCAGGTCCACACCTGCGGTCAGAAGCTCGGTCGCCGCGTAGTGCCGCAAGGCATGCAAGTTGCTCTGAATCCCAAGGGCTTCGCACATTCGCCGATAACGGCTGGTGACAGCGTCAGGGCTGCACCGTCGGTCGCACGTCGGCGAGTATGAGAACATGTAGGCCGAATCTGACAACACCTCCCCAAGCTCGCGCACAGAAGCCTCGCACTGTGTCCGGTACTCCTTGAGCACTTCAACAGTGGCGGAGTCTAGGGCGATGCGCCGCATCCGGTGGGTCTTACTGCTATCACGATCGATCGTGAGATAGCCGGCCGACAGGTCGACATCTAGCCACGTCAGCGCGAGCACTTCTGCCCGCCGCATGCCCGTGACCATGACGAGCCACACGAGCGTGCCCCACATCAGTCCCTGTTCCCACGCGGCGTTGACGATCTTTGCCGCCTGCTCCGTTGTGGGTGGCTTCGGCTGCGGAGTCGGCTGTCGCGGCTTCTTAGCAACATCGGCTGGGTTGCTGGCCAACCAGTCCCAGCGCACGCACGCAGCAAAGAAGGCACTCAGGATGAAATGGATCTTCAAGATCGTCGCGGGTGCGAGCGGCTGGCACTCGTGGGGCTGGCACTCGACCACCGTGCACCCTGCCGTCTTGCAGTCGTGGTCGCGCCGACCACCTGCCGGTCGTCTTCCTGGCGGATAACGATGCTTGATCACTCGGCACTCGTGCGGCTTGTCGGTCCGATGATCGATTCGTGGCTTCCCGTCACAGCGATCTCGACAGCGGGCCAGTTCGGCGTAGAACCGCTCAAGAACTCGCGGCGTCACGCTCTTGTACGTCCGGCCGCCCAGCGCGGGCTTGATGTACAGGCGGATGTACGTCTCGTTGGTTTCGCGAGTGGAGTCATCGACGTCATGGGTTGGGAGCCACTCGTCGAGACCGGCGCCGATGGTTCCTTCGGTCTTGGCGTGAGTGTTCGCGTCGACTTGAGCGAGCAGTCTCGTCAAGATCCGCTCGGCTTCCTTCTCGTCGGTCGTCGACTCTCGCAGATAGAGCCTCTTACCGGTCAGCGGATCGGTCCCCGCGTACACCTTCACGCGCAGCGAGTTACCTCTACGCTCGATCGTCCCCCGCTGCCGCTTACGCAATCGCGCCATGACCACCAAGTATACCCGCACCCATCATGGGTCCCATTGATCAACTTTGCGGGCGAGGCAGCAAATGTTTCCGCAGTTCACACTATGTGGAGCCGAGGGGAATCGAACCCCTGACCTCTGCCTTGCAAAAGCAGCGCTCTACCAATTGAGCTACGGCCCCTCGCCGCGAGCGATGCGCTCGCGGTTGGGTCAGTTCTGGCCGGACGCCCCCTGCGCGCTCTTCGCGGGAGTCGAGCCGTTCGTGCTAACCGAACCAAGCGGGGTCTCGGACGGAGCGGTGGCCTCGCGCCACAGGTCCGCCTCGGACTTCGCGTCCTTGTTCCGCTTGAGCACGAAGAGCACACCTGCGATGCCAGCCAGCACCAGCAGCTTCTTCATGACCGCTTCGCCTCCTCCGCACTACGCTGAACTTGCCCGATGCTACCGCCTGGCACCGCCGAAGTGTCGCGCACCCCACCCCAACGCGATGCTTCACGTGAAACACGCCAGTTCGGATGCCAGCCCCCGAAATCCCGCCGCGCGGCGACTACCCGACTGGTGTGTCGCGCGACATGTGCTCGCCCCCGAGCACCCGGTATGTTGGTCTGTTCGAGTTGCTTTCCGAGTCCGCTCGGCTAACCCACGGGGGTCGCACGTGCGCACCAACGACGTCACCGGCCAGCGTCCCGCGGCCGTTCGCCACACCGACCTGAACGGCCGGGGCTGACATGGAGCAGGTCGTACTCGTTGACGACGACGGCTACCGGATCGGCACCGCAGACAAGGCCACCGTCCATCACCGGGAAACCCCGCTGCACCTGGCGTTCTCCGCATACGTGTTCAACTCGCGCGGCGAGTTCCTGATCACCCGCCGCGCCGCCAGCAAGAAGACCTGGCCGCACGCGTGGACCAACAGTTGCTGCGGCCACCCGCTGCCGGACGAAGATCTCCCGGACGCGGTCGCCCGACGTCTCCAGGACGAACTCGGGCTCGCCAGCACCGCCATCGACCTCGTCTTGCCGACGTTCCGCTATCGCGCCGAGATGCCCAACGGCGTCGTCGAGCACGAACTCTGCCCGGTGTTCCGCGTACTAGCCGACGACACGCCGCGGCCAGACCCCTCGGAAGTCTCGGACACCCTGTGGCTGCCGTGGGACGCCTTCGTCTCCGGCGTGCTCAACGACGAACTCACCATCTCCCCCTGGTGCTACGAACAGGTCGTTGCCCTCAGCAGGCTCGCGGACGACCCGCGTGACTGGGACGTCGCCGGCCCGGCGGACCTGCCGCCAGCGGCACGGGGCTGAGCACCACACAGCGTGTTCCACCTCCGTCAGCCGCCGATGGCATGGTGCTCGGCCGAGCGCACGTGCCCGGCCCCGTCACGGCCGGGCTTCGAGCACCATGAACGCGGGCGTCTCGGTGGCTCTGCGGAAGCGGGTGAACCCGGCTTCGCCGACCACCGTGCCCAGCGCGGTCTCCCCGGCCTGGGCGCCGAGCGCGTCGGTAGCACCCTGGGACAGGGCGCTGGGGGTGCACACCATCGTTGACACCGAGTAGAAGGTGCGGCCGAATACGCTGTGATCGTCCTCGACGTGGTCGGCGGCGCACGGCTCGGTGAACATCCAGGTCCCGTCCGGTGCGAGGGCATCGCGGATGTGGCGGGCCGCCCGCACCGGGTCGCCCCACTCGTGCAGGGCATTGAACACACAGATCAGGTCGTAGTCCTCACCGGGGAAGTCCTCGGCGCCCGCGACCTCGAAGGTCACCCGGTCGCTGACTCCGGCTTCGGCAACGGCCTTGCGTGCGGCATCGATCGACTCCGGGTGGTAGTCGAAGCCGCTGAAGGTGGAGCGCGGGAAGGCGTTGGCGAGCAGGATCAATGCCGCGCCGTGGCCGCAGCCGATGTCGGCGACCCGTGCCCCCGCCCGCAGTTTGTCCTCAACCCCGTCCAGGGCGGGGATCCATGCGGGCACCAGGTTGGCGCGGTAGACCGGCCCGAAGAACCGCTCGGTGCCGGTGAACAGGTCCTGGTGGTGCTCACCCCAGCCGAGGCCGCCGTCCTCGGTGAACGCGCGCCGCACGCGCTCGGTGTCCTTGTGCACCGAGCTCACCACGAGGGCTCCGCCCGCGACGAACGTCGGGCTCGTGGGGTCGGCGAGGCAGGCGGCCTGCTCTGCGGTGAGCGAGTAGCAATCGCTTGGCGAGTCGTACTCGCAGTACCCGCTGACCGTCTGGGCGTTGAGCCATTCGCGCACCAGGCGCGGCTGGCAGCCGGTCCTGGCGGCGAGTTCGGTCGCGGTCTGCGGACCGTCGGCCAGTGTCCGGTAGAGCCCGAGCTCATCGCCGAGTACCACGGTGGCCGCGTGCATCGCGGCGGCTTGGTCCGTGGCGAAGCGTTCCAGGAACGCCTGTAGTTTGTGCTGGTCGAGAGTCATGATCGACCTCCTCGGGTCAGGGCGTGATGTTCTGGTTGACGCGGAACAGGTTCGTGGGGTCGTATGTCCGCTTGACCTCGACCAGCCGGTCGTAGTTGTCGCCGTAGGTCGCGCGGATGCGCTCCTGGCCTTCGTTCATCATGAAGTTCACGTAGGCGCCACCCATGGAATAGGGATGCACGTCCTCCCAGTAGCCGCGCGCCCAATCGGTCAGTGCTGTGGCGCCCGCCGGGTCCGGGTCGATCCCGGCGATGACCATGGACCAGGTGGCGTCGCGGTAATGCCATGCGCTCTCGTCGCGTCCCACGCGATGAACCGCGCCGTCGATCGGGTACAGATGCATCAACGACAGCTCGCTCGGCGCTTTCGCGGCGTGCTCGATGTGCGTGTCGATGGCCCCGTCGGGCAGCTCTCGGACGAAGTCGCCCTTCCAGTACCACTGCAGGCCCGAGGGCAGCAGCGGGTCGAACAGGCTCTGCAACGCGGGGAACGGCATGTCCGTGACCCCGTCCAGAATCGGCGTGGGCAGTTCGGTGCGGATCGGGCGCATCGCCGCTTCCGCCTCGTCGGCGGGCCCGTTGTAGCAACAGATCAACGCACAGATCTTTCTGCCCCAGATCTCGGGCGGGAACGGCTCGGTCGACGGGACGGTTTTCAGGCCGAGGAACGCGCAGAGCTCTTCGGGTGCCTGCGGCAGGAAGTCGCGGTACCACCGAATCACCTCGCGGGCGTCCGCGAGGTCCCAGAAGAGCGGTCCAGCGTGGACGGTACCGACCGGGTGCGCCCGGTAGCGGAAGCTCGTGACGACGCCGAAGTTGCCGCCACCGCCACGCAGCCCCCAGAACAGCTCCGCGTGCTGCGTTTCGCTCGCGGTGACGAAGCTGCCGTCCGCAAGCACCACATCGGCCTCGATCAGGTTGTCGATCGTCAGCCCGTGCTGGCGCGAGAGATAGCCGTGCCCGCCACCTAGGGTGAGCCCGCCTATCCCGGTCGTCGACACGATCCCGGCGGGCACGGCGAGCCCGAACGGATGGCAGGCGTGGTCGACGTCGCCCTGCGTGCACCCGGATTCGGCGCGCACGGTGCGTCGCGCTGGGTCGACCCGCACACCGTTCATCGCGGACAGATCGATCAGCAGGCCGCCGTCGCAGCTGCCGAGCCCCGGCCCGTTGTGGCCGCCACCTCGCACGGCGATGAGCAGGTCATTCTCCCGCCCGTAGTCGACCGCACTGATGACGTCGGCGGCATTCGCGCAGCGGGCGATCAGGTATGGCCGCTTGTCGACCATGCCGTTGTACAGCTGCCTGGCACGGTCGTAGTCGTCGTGTGCGCGGTCGATGAGCTCTCCCCGCATGGTGTCCCGCAAGTCCGGCCGCGTCGCTTGGCTCGTCATGTCATCCACTCCCTGGTCTCTGCCGTGCACCGGCATCACAGGAAAAGCTAGGCAGCGGTCGGGGATCACCTCATCGGCACGCGGGTCCATTTCGACACGCGCCGATGGGCATTCCTACCCACGATGTGCGGCGAGGCCGTGTTCGAAGGCGTACGCGGTCAGCGCAGACCGGGACGACAGGCCGAGCTTCCGGAAGATGTTCGACACGTGGCGGTGCACGGTCCGTTCGCTGATGACCAGCGCCTCGGCGACCTCCCGGTTGGTCCGGCCCGCGGCGATGAGGGCCAGCACTTCGCACTCGCGCGGCGGCATGCAGCCGGAACTGGGCGAGCCGGTCCTTCGGCTCGCCTGCCAACGCCGCGCTGATCGACGACGCCGCGGCGTCCGCCCTGCCGTTGGCGAGCAGCAGCAGCGCCAGCCCAGGCTGCGGATCACGCCCGTGCCTGCGGGCTCGCTGGTAGGCCTCCTCCGCGCCGCGCCCGTCGCCACGCAGCCGCCGGAGCTCACCGACCTGGTAATGGCCCTCGGCGACGCTGCCGACGTGGATGTCGCGCAGCTCGTCGCACACCCGGCTCGCCTCATGCTCCGCCTGCTGCCACGCGCCCTTGACCTGGAGCACCTGCGAACGATGCACCCGGCAGATCCCGGTGAACAGCACCGCGGCAGGCAAGGTGTGCAACCAGTGGGTGGTTGCCTCCGTCAACGCTGCCGCGCGCCTGATGTCGGCGATCTCATGGCAGGCGCTCATCAGATGGCAGTAGATGTTGCCTGCCCATGTTGGCTTCAGGTCGTCGGCGAGTACCGCGACCATGGCCTCGTCGAGTAGCGCAAGTCCCTCGCTGACCCGGCCAGACTTCACCAGCGCGCCTGCCGCGGGCGCTGGCCGTGCAGATAGCGCCGGTAGGCTTCCTCTCCCGCAGCCAGTGCTTCCTCGACTCGACCCAGCCACCACGCCGCGGCGGACTGCGCGAGAACGTCATCCGGCGGCAGCTCACCCTGGTCACGAGCCGCCGCGAAGCCGCGCAGGGCCGTGTCCCAGTCACGACGGTGGTATGCGTCGCGAGCCTCTGCCAGGACATCGACTTCCGCCATCCAGCGAGCCTAGGGCAGCGCGCGCGACCGTGGAACCGCCGACGCCGCACGAAGGACAGCGAGGCCCGCACACACGACAACGCCGCCCTGTCCGTGCGGATCAGGGCGGCGTTGTGGGGGGTGGGCCTACCAGGACTTGAACCTGGGACCTCTTCGTTATCAGCGAAGCGCTCTAACCGCCTGAGCTATAGGCCCCTCTAACGTCGAAAAGACTACCCTACGCCGTCGGCGACCCCAGCACCGGGGGCGGCGCTGGGGAACCGCCTTGGCACGGACTACTCCCGCTCGGACAACGTCACCTCGAGCCCGCCCGCGAGGTCCGCCGAGACGTTGTAGATGAACGCGCACACCGTCGCCAACGCCGACATCAGGACGATGTTGATCATGCCGATGATGGCCGCGCCGCCGAAGACGTTACCTGCGCTGATCAGCGGGTCGGAGACGGCCTCGCCCTCGCCGGACACCAGTGACGTGTAGGTGCCGTTGAGCTTGTCCCACACGCCCATGCCGTCCAGGACGATGTAGAGCAGCCCGACCGCGACCAGCCACACCAGGAACAATGCGACACCGAGCACAAGGGACAGCTTCAGCACCGACCACGGGTCGATCCGCTTGATCTGCAGGCTCGCGCGCCGGGGACCCCGGCCCGGCCTGCGCAACGCCGACGGCGTCGGGCGAGTCGTCGTGTCCGCGCCAGCCGCACCCACGTTGGCCTGTCCTTTCACCGCACCGGAGTTCCCATAATGCTGCTGTCCCATGCCGACATTGCCGAACATCCCCTCCGCGGCAGTACCGGTCACAACGGGCAGATCGCCAGTATGGTGCGTCATCCCATCGGCGTCGTGCTCACCGTCATCGCCGTCCGCTGGCCGCGGGGGGAAGTAGGCGGTGTCGGCGTCAGGGGACACCTCCGCCGTCTCCTTCGCCACCCGCTGCCACGGCGGCTGGTGCACCTCACCGTTCGGTTCCTGATCGACGTCGCGCCCAACGCCGTCGACCTGCCTGCCATCTTCGGGTGGTGCCATAACCGTGGTCCCTCGCTCACTCGCGGCGCGGTCGGCGCCGCTGTCACTCCGCTGCTTCTGAGTTCGTCGACTCCGGCTCCGCTCCCTCACCGACATCGTTGGGCTCGTCCGCGTTGCGCGCAACCGCAAGCAGCGTCGTGCCCTCCCCCAGATTCATCAGGCGCACGCCCTTCGTCTGCCTGCCAGCCTTCCGAACCTGGTTCGAGCCGGTCCTGATCACACCGCCGGTCGATGTGATGGCGTAGAGCTCGTCGTCAGTGCTGACGATGAGCGCTCCCACCAGCCTGCCACGACGATTGTCGTATTGAAGTGTGAGAACACCCTTGCCACCCCTGCCTTGCACGGGGTAGTCCTCGATCGCGGTGCGCTTCGCGTAGCCGCCCGTGGTCGCGACCAGCAGGAACGTGCCTTCCTGCACGACGTCCATGGCGAGCAGTTCGTCACCTTCGTTGAACCGCATCCCCAGCACACCGGACGTCGCCCTGCCCATCGGACGGAGGACGTCGTCGGACGCGTGGAACCGGATCGACTGCCCATCGGCCGAGACCAACAGGAGGTCGTCGTCCCCCGATGCCAGCACCGCGCCGACCAGTTCGTCCTCATCGCGCAGGTTGATGCCGATCAGCCCGCCGCTGCGGTTGGAGTCGAAGTCGCTCAGCCGCGACTTCTTCACCAGCCCGCCCTTGGTCGCCAGCACCAGGTACGGCGCGACCTCGTAATCCTTGATCTGGATGACCTGGGCGATCTGCTCGTCCGGCTGGAACGCCAGCAGGTTCGCGACGTGCTGGCCGCGCGCGTTCCGACTCGCCTCGGGCAGTTCGTACGCCTTCGCCCGATACACCCGACCCTTGTTGGTGAAGAACAGGATCCAGTCGTGCGTTGAGCACACGAAGAAGTGCTGCACGATGTCGTCCTGCTTGAGCGTCGCGCCCTGCACGCCCTTGCCGCCGCGCTTCTGCGAGCGGTACAGGTCGGTCTTGGTGCGCTTCGCGTACCCGGTCCGGGTGATGGTGACGACGACGTCCTCGACCGCGATCAGGTCCTCGACCGAGACATCGCCGTCATACGGGATGATCTGCGTGCGGCGGTCATCGCCGTACTTGTCCACGATCGCCGTCAGCTCGTCCTTGACGATCTGTCGCTGCCGCTCCGGCCGGTCAAGGATGTCCTTGAGGTCGGCGATCTCGCGCTCGATCTCGGCCAGCTCATCAATGATCTTCTGGTGTTCCAGCGCGGCCAGTTTGCGCAGCTGCATGTCCAGGATCGCGGTGGCCTGCACCTCATCGACGTCGAGCAGCTCCATCAAGCCGCCGCGCGCCTGCTCGGCCGTCGGCGACCGCCGGATCAGCGCGATGACCTCGTCCAGCATGTCCAGCGCCTTGACGAGACCGCGCAGGATGTGGGCGCGCTCTTCCTTCTTGCGCAGCCGGTACCGGGTGCGCCGGACGATGACGTCGACCTGGTGCTTGACGTAATGCCGGATGATCTGGTCGAGCCGCAGCGTGCGCGGCACGCCATCCACGATCGCCAGCATGTTCACGCCGAAGCTGTGCTGGAGCTGGGTGTGCTTGTAGAGGTTGTTCAGCATGACCTTCGCGACCGCGTCCCGCTTCAGCGTGATCACGATGCGCATGCCGCTGCGCTTGTTCGACTCGTCCGCGATGTCGGAGATGCCAGTCAGTTTGCCGTCGCGCACCAGGACCGCGATGTTCTCGATCAGGTTGTCCGGGTTGACCTGGTACGGCAGCTCCGAGACGACGAGGATCGTGCGGCCCTTGGCGTCTTCCTCGACCTCGACCACCGAGCGCATCCGCACCGAACCGCGGCCGGTGCGGTAGGCATCCTCGATGCCGTTGGTGCCGAGGATCAGCCCCTTGGTCGGGAAGTCCGGCCCCTTGATGCGCTGCAACATCGCGGCCAGCGTCTCGTCCTCGCTGGCCTCCCAGTTGTCCAGCGCCCAGTAGACACCCTCTGCGACCTCGCGCAGGTTGTGCGGCGGGATGTTCGTCGCCATGCCGACCGCGATACCGGAACCGCCATTGACCAGCAGGTTCGGAATGCGCGCCGGGAGCACGTCCGGTTCGAGCGTCTTGCCGTCGTAGTTCTCGGAGAAATCGACGGTGTCTTCTTCGATGTCCGCCAGCATCTGCATGGCCAGCGGGGTGAGCCGGGCCTCGGTGTTGTGGCTGACGAACCCGTTGGTGATGAACGCGTGGTCGTCGCTGTCGACCCGCAGGCTGTAGACCGGCTGGACCCCGGCGGCGGTCACGGAGGCGACCTCGGCGTAGTAGAACCGGCCGTCGACGTCGCTGTCTTCGTTGGGCAGTCGCCGCGCCACGTCGTGATACAACGTGGTCAGATCGGTCATCTCGGCGTTCGCGAGCAGCCCGGCATCCGTGCCTTCCGTTGCCGCGACAACGAGCATGTCCCCGGGGACAAGTTCCTCAGCGAGCTTCCACAACAGCTTCGGAGCGCCATCTGCCAACCCAGCGACAAGCAGCGGATGGTTCTTGGTGCAGGTAAGGAACCGCCCACCGGCGTTCACTCGCACGGTCGGATGTGAACCCGAGTGGTGGAAGGCCGTTACCCGTACCGGGCTGCCGAACCGCCCGGTCACCTTGACGTCGACCTCAGTGGTCGTGTTCGGCCGGGCGTCCGCGACAAAGTCGGCGATACTCACGTCGCCGTCTGGTGTGCGGACTGCCGTGTCCCCGGTGACGCAATACCTCATCGCCGCAGCCGGGTCGTTACCCGGGGAGCCGAAGTTCCCCTGGCCGTCGACCAGCCGGTACCGCATCGACCACGACTGCGCGAGCCGGACCAGCGCGTCGTAGATCGCCGAGTCGCCGTGCGGGTGGTAGTTACCCATGACGTCACCGACGACGCGCGAGCACTTCGTGTAGCTGCGGTCGGGGCGCAGGCCGGTGTCGAACATCGAGTACAGCACCCTGCGGTGCACCGGCTTGAGGCCGTCGCGCACATCAGGCAGCGCCCGCGACACGATGACGCTCATCGCGTAGTCGATGTAGGAGTTCTGCATCTCCTGCTGGATGTCGACCGGCTCGACGCGTCCGCCGCGGTCGGGAGGCAGAGTTTCGGTCACGTCTGCTCTTCTCTCTTGCTCACTGGGTTTGTCGCTGCGATCGGTTCCGGTGTGACGTCTGGCGTCAGGGCCGTCAGAGGCACCGCTCAGACATCGAGGAACCTGACATCCTTGGCGTTGCGGGTGATGAACGACCGGCGGGACTCGACGTCATCGCCCATCAACACGCTGAACAGCTCGTCCGCCTGCGCGGCGTCGTCGAGTGTCACCTGACGCAGCAGCCGGTTCTCCGGGTCCATGGTGGTTTCCCACAGCTCGTCGGCGTTCATCTCGCCGAGACCCTTGTACCGCTGAATGCCGTCATCCTTGTTGATCTTCCGGCCGGCCGCGAGCCCTTCCTCGAGCAGGCCGTCGCGCTCGCGGTCGGAGTAGGCGTAGCCGGGCTCGCCGCGCTGCCACTTCAGCTTGTAGAGCGGCGGCTGCGCCAGGTACACGTACCCGTGCTCGACCAGCGGCGTCATGAACCGGAACAGCAGCGTCAGCAGCAGCGTCGTGATGTGCTTGCCGTCGACGTCGGCGTCGGCCATCAGCACGATCTTGTGGTAGCGCAGCTTCGAGGCGTCGAAGTCGTCGTGGATGCCGGTGCCGAGCGCGGTGATGAGGCTCTGCACCTCGTTGTTCTTGAGCACCTTGTCGATGCGGGACTTCTCGACGTTGATGATCTTGCCTCGGATCGGCAGGATCGCCTGGTACATCGAGTCGCGGCCTTCCTTGGCCGAGCCGCCTGCCGAGTCACCCTCCACGATGTAGAGCTCGCACTCGTCCGGGTTGTTGGAGCGGCAGTCCTTGAGCTTGCCAGGTAGCCCGCCTATGTCCATCGCGCTCTTACGCCGCACCAGCTCACGCGCCTTGCGCGCCGCCAGCCGCGCCTGCGCCGATGACACCGCCTTCGTGATGATCGACTTCGCATCGGACGGGTTGCGCTCGAACCAGTCGGACAGCCACTCGTTGGTCGTGCTCTGCACGAACGACTTGGCCTCGCTGTTGCCAAGCTTGGTCTTGGTCTGCCCCTCGAACTGCGGCTCTGCCAGCTTGATCGACACGATCGCGGCGAGCCCCTCGCGGACGTCGTCGCCGGTGAGGTTGGTGTCCTTCTCCTTGAGCAGCTTCTTGTCGCGCGCGTAGGCGTTGACGACGCGGGTCAGCGCGGCCCGGAAGCCTTCCTCGTGGGTGCCGCCCTCGTGGGTGTTGATGGTGTTCGCGAAGGTGTAGACCGACGGCGTGTAGCCGTTGTTCCACTGCATCGCGATCTCGACCTGCACGCCCTCTTCTTCGGCCTGGGCCTCGAACGCGATCACCTTGCTGTGGATGGCCTCGCGCGCGGCGTTGATGTGCTTGACGAAGTCCTCGAGCCCGCCCGGGTAGCAGTACACCCGCTCCTTGCGGATGGCCTGCTCGCCGCTGGCGTCTTCCGCGGTCTCGTCGGCGGCCCGCTCGTCGCGGAGCACGATGGTCAGGCCCTTGTTCAGGAACGCCATCTCCTGCAGCCTTCGGGCCACCGTCTCGGCGTTGTAGCGGGTCGCCTCGAAGATCTCGTCGTCCGCCCAGAACGTGATCGTCGTCCCGGTCTGCGAGGTCGCGCCCTGCTTCTCCAGCTTGTCGGGCACCGACCGCTCGTAGTGCTGCGTCCAGATCGTGCCGCCGCGATGGATCTCGATGTCGAGCTGCTTGGACAGCGCGTTGACCACCGAGACACCGACACCGTGCAGACCACCGGAGACCGCGTACGACTTGTCGTCGAACTTGCCGCCCGCGTGCAGCACGGTCAACACCAGCTCGACCGCGGGCTTCTGCTCGGTGGGATGCATCTCGACCGGGATGCCACGGCCGTCGTCGGTGACCTTGACGCCGCCGTCGTTGAGGAGGGTGACCTCGACCTTGGTCGCGTGCCCCGCCATCGCCTCGTCGACGGCGTTGTCCACCACCTCCCAAATCAGGTGGTGCAGACCGCGTTCACCGGTGGACCCGATGTACATGCCGGGGCGCTTGCGAACGGCTTCAAGGCCCTCCAGCACCGTGATGGATGATGCGCTGTAGTCGCTCTTGTTGGCTGCCACCGGCTCGGTGTCTCCCTAGTGTTCGAGTCAGCGAAGGGTGTGCGCCCGGGGCCCTGGTGAACGGACCATCCCACGCACTGCCCTAAGTCTACTTGGCCGGTCCCGCTCACATGCACCAAGGACACCCCTAGACGCGCCATAGAGCGCCGAAATCGAACCCAGACGTGTCCGATCCCCTGCGAGTGGTTCCACTCGCGCCTCAGCGGGCGTCGGAGTCGGCGGGTCCGGCGGCTCATCCGTAGGTGTCCCTCGGCCCCCTGCCGGGCACGTGGCGCGGCCCGTATCGCCAGCTCGGCGTCGTCGGCCCCTGGATCTTGATGCGCTTGACGACGCCGTGCCCGACCCCTGCCGCGATTTTCGCGATGAGCTGGGGTTGCAGCAACCGCAATTGGGTCGCCCACGCGGTCGAGCGCGCCCGGACGGTCAGCTCGCCGTCCTGCAACGACACCGGCTCCGCGTGCTCGGCGACGTCCGGACCGACCAGCCGCGGCCACTCGCCGAACACCTTCCCGTGGGTCAGCTTGCCCGTCCAGCCCCGGTCGGCGGCGATCCGGGAGGCCAGCCTGCCCAGCGGTTGTGGATCGCGGTCGTCCGACCCAGGACCGGACCACCGCCTGCGCCGTGACCTGCGGGAACCACCACCAGCCGTGCGCCGCGCCCGCACGCCGGGCTTGGCGCCGCGCGCCGCCGCCTTCTGTTGTGCCGCCTGCAACGCCGCCATGGCCAGATCGCGCCCCGACCCGGCTTGCTCGTTTGGAGCAGCGCCGTCCTGCTGCGTAACCGACTCCGCCGACGATGCACAGCCGGGCGAGTGATCGGGTCCCCGTTGTGAGTGATTGCCTACGTCCTGTGCGCTTCCGTGCCCAGTGTTATCCACACTATCCACAGGGTTATCCCCAGCTGGGTGATTCTGACGTCCTGTCGATGTCACCCGAGGTGTTCGGTTACTCCGTGATTCACTCACGTGACACCATCCCGTCAACCACTCGATAGCGCACCCCGGACAGCTCGTCCGGAACATCCTCGTCCACGGCCGCGGTGACCAACACCTGTTCGGCGTTCACCGCGACCTCGGCGAGCCTGGCCCTGCGCCGCTGATCCAGCTCGGCGAAGACGTCGTCCAGCAGCAACAGCGGGTCGCCCCACTCCGCCCGCAACAGCTCGTACGACCCGAGCCGCAGCGCGAGCGCGAACGACCACGACTCGCCGTGGCTGGCGTAGCCCTTCGCCGGAGCGTCGCCGAGGATCAGCGCCAGCTCGTCCCGGTGGGGACCGACCAGGCTCACTCCGCGTTCCAGGTCAGCCTCGCGCGACGCGCGCAGCGCGTCCAGCAACACCTCCGTCAGCGTGTCGGCGTCGGCCGGTTTGCCACCCGATGCGCCGTAGCCCTCCGGGATCGCGTCCCCGATGCTTGCCCGGTAGGCGATGTGCGCGTGCCGGTCCGGATTGTGCCCCGCGATGCCCTCGTAGGCCGCCGCGGTGTGGGGGGCCAGTTCGGCGACCAGGTCCAGCCGCCCGGCGAGCAGCTGCGCGCCCGCCTCCGCGAGCTGGGTGTCCCAGACGTCGAGCGTGCTCGCCGCGTACGGGTCGACCTCGCCGTCTCTGCTGCCCTTGCGACCGCCTCTGCGCTTGCCCGACGTCTTGAGTAGCGCGTTCCGCTGCCGCAGCGCCTTGTCGTAGTCCGAGCGCACGCCCGCGAAGCGCGGCGCCCGCTGCACAAGCAGGTCGTCGAGGAACCGCCGTCGTTCGTTCGGGTCACCCTTGACGAGCGCGAGGTCTTCCGGCGCGAACAGCACGGTCCGCACGATGCCGAGGATGTCCCTCGGCCGAGTGGGCTGTCCCCGGTTGACGCGCGCGCGGTTCGTCTTGCCGGGGCTGATCTCCAGCTCGGCGGTCATCTCCCGGTCGCCGTTGACGACGGCTGCCCTGATCAACGCGCGCTCGCAGCCATGCCGCACCAGCGGGGCGTCGTTGGACACCCGGTGCGAGCCGAGCGTCGCGAGATACCCGATGGCCTCCAGCAGGTTCGTCTTTCCTCTGCCGTTCTGCCCAACGAACACCGTCGGCCCGGCGTCGAGGTCGAGATCGACGTGTGGCCAAGACCGGAAGTCGGTCAGCTGCAAGCGGCGAAGATACATCGGCTCACTCAGCGGTGTCGATAAGTCGACATAGGCACTGGGTCAGGCCTCGTCGCCGTCACCGGCACGGGTGACGGCGTGCCCACCGAACTGGTTACGCAGGGCGGCGACGGCCTTCATCGCGGGCGAGTCGTCCTGCCGCGAGGCGAACCGCGCGAACAGTGCCGCCGAGATCACCGGCGCGGGCACAGCGTGGTTGATCGCCTCTTCGACGGTCCACCGGCCCTCGCCCGAGTCGTTGACGTAGCCCTTGACCTCGGTGAGGTCCTGGTCTTCTTCCAGCGCCCTGACCAGGAGATCCAGCAGCCAGGACCGGACGACGGTGCCCCGCGACCATGCCTTGAGCACGGCGGGCACGTCGGTGACCTCCTCCGCGGCTGCCAGCAGCTCGAAGCCCTCGGCGTAGGCCTGCATCAAGCCGTACTCGATGCCGTTGTGGACCATCTTCGCGAAGTGGCCCGCGCCGACGTCACCCGCATGAGCGAACCCCTCGTCTCGGGGCCCTTCCGGCCGGAGCGCGTCGAAGACCGGCATCGCCCGCGACACGTCGTCGGCCGACCCGCCGACCATCAGCCCGAAGCCGTTCTTCTCGCCCCAGACTCCGCCGGACACCCCGGCGTCGATGTAGCCGACACCGCGCGCGGCGAGCAGTTCGGCGTGGGCGGCGTCGTCGCTGTACCGGGAGTTGCCGCCCTCGATCACCAGGTCGCCTTCGCTCAGCACATCGGCGAGTTCGGCGATCGTGGCGCGGGTCGGTTCGCCGGACGGCACCATGACCCAGACGATCCGCTGCGCGTCGAGCCGGGCAACCAGGTCGGCGAGCGTCGCCGTGTCGCTGATGGACTGGTTGGTGTCGTAGCCGACGACGTCGTGGCCGGCGGCGGTCAGTCGCGTCCGCATGCCAGCGCCCATCTTGCCGAGCCCGATCAGGCCCACCTGCACCATCGGTCCACCCCTTCGTGTGTCGGGTCAGCCGGGCAGCCGCACCGGCATGAGCAGGTACAGGTACCCGGACACGACGTTGCCCTCGGCGTCGGCTGGCTTGAGCAGCGCGGGGCGGTTCGGCGTGGTGAACGTCAGCTCGGCGCGGTCGCTGTTCAGCGCGGCGAGGCCGTCGCTGAGGTAGCCCGGGTTGAACGCGATGGTCACCGGCTCGCCCTCGTACTCGACCGGCAGCTCTTCCTCGGCGCTGCCCTCGTCGTCGCCGCCTGCGGTGAGCCGCAGTGACTGGTCGGCGAACTCGAGCCGGACCTGGGTGCCGCGTTCCGCGACCAGCGAGACACGCTTGATCGCCTCGGCGAGCGCGCCGACTTCGAGTACGGCGCGGGACGTGTGCTGCGACGGCAGCAGCTGGCGGTACGGCGGGAACTCGGCGTCGAGCAGCCGGGTGGTCGCGTAGCGGCCAGCGCCGGAGAGGCCGAGCAGCCCCTCGCTGCTCGAGAGTCCCAATCGGACAGTGGTGCCGCTTGTGCCGAGCGATTTCGCCGCCTCGGCGAGGGTCCGCGCCGGCACGAGCACGGCGGCGTCCGCCATGCCCTCGGCGGGCTGCCAGGTGAACTCCTTCATGGCGAGCCGGAAGCGGTCGGTCGCGACCATGGTCAGCGTGTCGCCGGTGATCTCCACCCGCATGCCAGTGAGCATCGGCAGCGTGTCGTCCTTGCCGGACGCGACGGCGACCTGCGCGACGGCCTGCCCGAAGGTGTCACCAGCGAGCTCGCCCGCGAGCGCTGGCTGTGCCGGGAGCTGGGGATAGTCCTCGACCGGCATGGTCGGCAGGCTGAACCGCGCGTTGCCGCAGGTGATGGTGGCGCGGGAGCCGTCGACGGTGATGTCGACCGGCTGGGCGGGCAGCGACTTGGTGATGTCGGCCAGCAATCGGCCGGAGACCAGCGCTTTTCCGCCGTCGGCGATCGTCGCGGGGACGCCGACCGTTGCCGAGACCTCGTAGTCGAACCCGGACACGGTCAGCGCATCGGTGTCATCCGGTCCGGTGCCTGCTTCCAGCAGCACGCCGCCAAGCACGGGAACCGACGGCCTTGCGGGCAAGCTGCGCGCTACCCAGGCAACGGCATCGGCGAGCCCGTCACGCTCAACCCGGATCTTCATGCGCCACCCCTTCGACGGCCGAGTGGTACTCGGCATGGCTGGACCTGGTGATGCGCCCGCGCCAGGCCTGAGCGACGTAGCGGGACGCACCGAGCGGTGACCGTCGCGGCGAGGGTGTCGGCCTGCCGTACGGACGACCGGTGTGCGAACCCACGTTAGATCGTCCGCCCGGAGCTCGTCATCCGGGCCTCGGTTGTGGCATCCGCTCGGTCGGTGGCGCTGTCCCCACAAACCCCGCTTGCTTGTTTTTGAAGAGTTTTCTCTGTGAAGAAAAGATTCCCGCAGTAGTAATAGGGGCTGTGAATTGTGTGGACAGGTGGCGTTGTCCCTGTTCGCAAGCGCGCGAGGGCTGTGGACATCGCCCGGACACTTCCCGTGGACAACTTCGGCAACCGGTGGACCGATGCGATCCGTTCCGAGTAGTCCACCGGCCATCCACCGATGATCCACAGTTTTCCACAGGGTTGTCCTCAGCTGTGGGTGGATAACTCCCCACCCTGAGCGCGGCCAAACTCGATCGCAGAGTTCGCCCGAGACGGTGAGTACGTACGGCGTGTCGTCGTCAAGCACCGCTGGGCGTGTCGCCCATGAGTTCTCGCCGTTGTCAAGCCGACGTCCGAGTCGGGTGAAACCGCTTCGCCGGTGGCGGACGTCGACAACCATGGTAACCGATTAAACCGGTGTTGCACACCGTTTATAGTGGTTACATGCAAGCTGGTGTGCGACTGCTCGACAGCGACGACGGGCGGCGGTTCGGATTCGATCCCGGCAGCTTCTGCCTCGAGCTGTTGCTGACCGGTGGACCGGTGCAGGTGCAGCGCACCGAGCTGTTTCGTGGGCCGGGTGACTTCACCGAGTGGGTCGTCGAATCCCGGCTCGCCCGTGTCGCCGCGCTGGACGACGTCCGGGTGCGTCCGTCCGAACTGCGTGAGCTGAAGGACTTCCGGGACGCGATGTGGTCGGTGGCGCGAGTGGTCGCGCACGGGGAGACGGTCGATCAGGAACACGTCGCGCTCATCAATGACTGCGCGACCGTGGACCTGAATCCCGAACTCGACCCGGAGACCGGAGCACGGCGATGGGCGGCGCCGATCACCGGCGAGCAGATTCTCGGCGCGGCGGCTCGCGATGCGATCGAGTTGATCGGTGAGCGCGCCAGTCGTGTCCGGGAATGCGTCGCCGACGGCTGCGCGCTCCTGTTCTGTGACACGTCTCGGCCCGGCAACCGTCGCTGGTGCTCGATGCGGCGCTGTGGCAATCGCAGCAAGGTGAAGACGTATCGGAACCGGCAGGAGTAGTCGTCCGGCGCGCCGTTCCTGTCCTTATATATAGGGCCGTGTTCGCGGGCGAGATTGCGATTCGGGCGCGGCCGCCTTCGCCTTATATATGGGTCGCACTAGAGAGCCCGATAGCTGGCCGATGACGGTGCCGTTCGGTGCTCCTAAACCGGCCCCTATATATAAGGAGAGAATCGCCGGTTCGCGCATGCGCCATCACGGCGGCGGGGCGGCTGACATGATGGGTCCGTGTCCCCCGAACCGTCGCTTACCGATTCGCTCGAACAGACCGGCGTATCGGACAATCAATCCCGCACCGCTCGGCGCGTGCCACTCGCACAGGTAACCGGCATCATCGGGGTGCTGCTGCTCGCGGCCAGCTCGGTGTCGGTGGGTGCCGTGCCGGTCGACGCGGACCCCGGCGCGATCCCAGTGCTTGGCGGCCTCACCGACGTGCCGGTGCTCGGCCTCGCCGCCGCACTGGTCGGGATGGGGCTCGTCGTCACCGCATGGCTGCTGCTGGCCACCGTGCTCATCCCGCACCCCGGCGCGGTGTCGTCCCGGCGCATGGCAGCGACCCTCGCGCTGTGGGCGACGCCGCTGCTGGTCGTGCCGCCGCTGTTCAGCGACGACGTCTACAGCTACCTCGCGCAGGGCGCCGTGGCCGACCGCGGTTTCAACCCGTACACCAGCGGCCCTGTCGAGGTCCTCCCCGCCCACGACCCGCTGCTCCGCAACGTCAGCGACTACTGGGAGCGCTCGGCCGCCCCGTACGGACCGCTGTTCCTGTTGATCGCGCAGTTCATCGCGCGGGTAGGGAGCACGGATCTCGTCGCGGGCATCGCGCTGCATCGGGTGGTCGCGCTGGTCGGACTGGCCCTGGTGTTGTGGGCGGTGCCCGCGCTCGCGCGGCGCGCCGGGTTCACGACGTCGCGCGCGTTGTGGCTCGGCGCGCTGAACCCGTTGGTGCTGTTCCACCTTGTCGGTGGCATTCACAACGACGCGCTCATGCTGGGGCTGATGCTGGCCGGCATCGAACTCGCGCTGCGTGGGGTCGATCGGGAACGTCTTGGCTACGTCCCGTTGGTGGCGGGCGTCGGGTTGATCGGTACCGCCGCGGCGGTGAAGTTGCCGGCCGCCGCGGCGCTTGCGGTGGTCGTGGTAGCGCTTTCTCGCCGTTGGGGCGGCGGGCCGATCCCCTTCAGTCAAAGCGTCACGGTGACGATTGTGCTGTTCGGGGTGGTGCTGGCGGCGTTCTCGTTCGCGAGCGGGTTTGGGTTCACCTGGGTGGCCGGGCTCTCGACACCCGGTGAGGTGAACAGTTGGCTCGCGCCGACCAACCAGGCTGGGTTCCTCATCGGGGGCATCGGGATGTTGGTGGGCGCCGACATCACGCAGGCCGCGATCGGCATCGGCAAGATCGTCGGCGCGCTGGTCGCGGTGGTACTCGGCCTGCTGGTGCTGCGGCGGATGCTGGATCGCACGGTCGAACCGCTGACTGGGCTCGGGCTGCTGTTCGCCGTCGCGATCATCTGCGGCCCGGTCGTGCAGCCGTGGTACCTGCTGTGGTGCGTGTTGCCGTTGTCGGCCGCCGTGCTCCGCGCCCGCTGGCTTTGGGTGCTGACATGGTTGAGCGCGGTACTCGCCGTGATCGTGCCGCCGCTCGGGTCCGGAATCCACGGCAACGTCGTTGGCATCGCGCTCGGTTACGCCATCGCCCTCGCCGTGCTCGCGACTGTGATCATGGTGGCGCGCTCGCTCAGGATTGCTTCGCCTGCTGTTTGATCCGGCTGGTCAGCTCCTGGACCTGGTCGTAGATGCGCCTGCGCTCGGCCATCTCCTTGCGGATCTTCTTGTCCGCGTGCATGACCGTGGTGTGGTCCCGGCCGCCGAACGTCTGCCCGATCCTCGGCAGCGACATATCGGTCAGCTCCCGGCACAGGTACATCGAGATCTGCCGTGCGGTGGCCAGCGCCTTCGTCTTGCCTGGCCCGCACAGGTCCTCGATCGCGACGTCGAAGAACTCGGCGGTGACACCCATGATCGTGGACGCGGTGATCTCCGGCGTCTGCGAGTCGGGGATCAGGTCGCGCAGGACGATCTCGGCGAGGCTGACCTCGACCGGCTGCTGGTTCAGCGACGCGAACGCCGTCACCCGGATGAGCGCGCCTTCCAGCTCGCGGATGTTCGCCTCGATGCGGGTGGCGATGAACTCGAGGACGTCGCCGGGGACGTCGAGGCGGTCCTGCGCGGCCTTCTTGCGCAGGATGGCGATGCGGGTTTCCAGCTCGGGCGGCTGGATGTCGGTGATCAGGCCCCACTCGAAGCGGGTGCGCAGCCGGTCCTCAAGGGTCTCCAGCCGTTTGGGTGGCCGGTCTGAGGAGACGACGATCTGCTTGTTCGCGTTGTGCAGCGTGTTGAAGGTGTGGAAGAACTCCTCCTGGGTGCCTTCCTTGCCTTCGAGGAACTGGATGTCGTCGACGAGCAGGATGTCGATGTCGCGGTAGCGGCGCTGGAACGCGACCTTGCGGTCGTCCCGCAGCGAGTTGATGAAGTCGTTGGTGAACTCTTCTGTCGAGACGTAGCGCACCCGCATTCCGGGGAACAGCCGCTGGGCGTAGTGGCCGACGGCGTGCAGCAGGTGCGTCTTGCCGAGTCCGGACTCCCCCCAGACGAACAGCGGGTTGTAGGCGCGCGACGGCGCTTCGGCGACGGCGACGGCCGCGGCGTGGGCGAACCGGTTGGACGCGCCGATCACGAAGGTGTCGAAGGTGTACTTCTCGTTGAGCCGGGTCTTCGACGTCTGCGGCTTGGCGGGCGCGGTGTAGGGCTGGCCCGCGACCGGGCGGCCGGAGAAGGTGGGCCAGATCTCGTGGACGGCGGCCATGGCCTCGCCCTCTTCGTCCACCTCGTCGTCGGCCTCGCCCTGATCGTGGGAGCCGGAGCCATGCGTGCCACTGGTCCTGTTCCCGCGGTAGCCGTCGTTGGCGTTGCCGTTCTCGGTAGTCGGTTGGCTCGCGGTGACGGGTTGTCCGGTCGCGGCGGGCATCTGGTCACCGGCCTCGACGGTGTCGACCTTGACCGCGAGCGTGACCGTGCGGCCGAGGCGGCGCGAGAGCGCGTCGGTGATGTGATCACGGAGTGCGCGCTCGATCGCTTCCTTGGCGAAATCACTCGGTGCGGCGAGGAGCGCCGTGCCGTCGAGGAGCCCGATGGGTCTCGTCACGCGCATCCACGCCCGCTGTTGCGGGGAGAGCGTCCCGTTCGACAGCTCCCGGACGACCTGCTCCCACACGACTCCCAAGTTGACTTGGTGGTCTGACACCTGCTCGGCTCCCCTCCCCGCCGGTTCACGACGATGGCGCTGTGCACTAACAACAATGGTTGCGAGTACACCAACCGTTCGTCACGATCACCTGAGTGGTCACCTGCCCAGCAGGTATCCACATGGTTATCCACAACTGTGCACTAATGTACTGCGGCCGTAGAACGTCCTGCGGCCGAGTGCGACTACGCTATCGGTAGAGGTTGTGGCACGGAGCCGCGCGGCTCGGTAAGTACCTCAGAAGGGGAACGCTAACAAGCACTGCGAGCTGCCACAAGACTTCCATGGCGGCAAGCATCGCACCATACACGGCGTGTCGCCACTTGGTCCAACTATCGTGACGGCGTGTCGTTACAGGGGGCCGGGTGACGGTGTGATCAGGCCGGTCGCGTACCCTCGAAAGGTCTCCCGTCGACACCGGGCGGGTTTCGCGTGCCCGGGTTCTCCCGCATGTACAGCGGAGCCAGGTCGGTCGGAGACATACCAGACGTAAGTTGGCTGTTGGCGTCCATCGAGGCCGTCCGGCAGTCAGTGAATCACAGGAAATCGGGAGACACTGCCGTGAGTAAGCGCACCTTCCAGCCGAACAACCGTCGCCGTTCCCGCAAGCACGGGTTCCGTCTCCGGATGCGTACGCGCGCGGGCAGGAGCATTCTCGGCGCCCGCCGCCGTAAGGGCCGCGCGAAGCTGTCCGCCTGAGTTACGGGGCAGCGAGGCAGGCTTGTTACCCGCATCCGCGCGGTTGCGACGGAGTGAGGATTTTCGGCTGGTCATGCGCAAAGGCGCACGATCTGGTCGCCGCAGGCTTGTCGCACACGTTCTCACCAGTGACCCGGCCGCCTGCTCGGCCGACGCACCGGTTCGCGCCGGTTTCGTCGTGAGCAAGGCGGTCGGGAATGCTGTCGTGCGGCACCGGGTTCTCCGCCGCCTTCGGCATCTGGTCGCCGCCAGGTTGGGAACGTTGCCGCGCGGTACCACGTTGGTGGTACGTGCGCTCCCACCTGCCGCATCGGCCTCAAGCGCGGAGCTCGGGAAAGACCTCGACCGGGCGTTGCGCAAGCTCGGGCTGTCCAGCGAGGAGCGCGGGAGAACTGCCGGGGATCCGGCGTGAGCACGAGCATGGCATCGGACGCTGAGATCAGGGGTCGGTGCCACGAAGAAGGTGACGGCCGGATGAACGATCACCACACCGTGCCGCCCACCGAACTCAAGCCAAGCCCGCTCGCCTGGGTGTTGCTGCTGCCCATCCGGTTCTACCGGGTGGCGATCGGCCCATTGCTCCCGCCCAGTTGCCGCTTCTATCCCGGTTGCAGCGCCTACGCCGTCGAGGCGTTGTCCCGGCATGGCGCGTTCCGTGGGCTCTATCTCACCGTGCGCCGGTTGCTGCGCTGCGGTCCATGGCACCCGGGCGGTTTCGACTTCGTGCCCGAGCGCTTCAGCTTCCGTGTCCAGCCTGACACGGCCCGATGTCCGGACGACCTGGACTCTGACATTCCGACGCAGGAGTTGCCGTAGTGTTCGAATATCTTCTTTATTACCCAGTCACGTTCATCTTGTGGGTCTGGCACAAGGTGTTCGGCTACGTGTTTGGCGACGCCAACGCGATGTCCTGGGTACTGGGCATCGTCTTCCTGACCTTCACCATCAGGGCGATCCTGTTCAAACCGTTCGTGAGCCAAGTCCGCTCGATGAAGAAGATGCAGGACTTCGCTCCCGAGATCAAGAAGATCCAGAAGCGCTATGCCAACGATAAGCAGCGGCAGGCGCAGGCGATGCAGAAGCTGCAGCGCGAGCACGGGGTGAACCCGCTCGGCGGCTGCCTGCCGATTCTGCTGCAGGTCCCGGTCTTCATCGGTCTGAACCACACGCTGCGCGCGTTCCAGTATCACCACGATAACCATCCGAACTGGGGCAACTACTTCTTCGACCGCACCGGTGTCGTGCAGTACATTGACGCCAATCTGTTCGGATCGAACCTTGGGCAGGCGATCTACAACACCGGTCTCACCGGCGGCAGCGGTGACGGCGCTTTCCACGCCACCGCGATCCCGGTCGCCATCCCGCTGATGATCCTCGCCAGCATCCTGACGCACCTGACCGCGCGACACTCCGTGGCGCGGCAGAACCCCGCGTCGGCGACGCAGCAGACCGCCATGATGAACAAGCTGATGCTGTACGTCTTCCCCATCGGTCTGCTCGTGTTCGGTGCCCTACTGCCGCTCGGTCTGCTGATCTACTTCCTTGCCAACAACGCATGGACCCTGATGCAGCAGAAGCTCGTCTACACCAAGATCGACCGCGAGGAAGAAGAGAAGAAGACGGAGCAGGTCGAGAAGCGGAGCACCCTCGCGCCGAAGCCGGGCCAGAAGCCGACCCAGCAGAAGAAGCGCCCCACGACGACGACCGAGAAGGGCACGTCGACTTCGGCCGCGAAGGGAACGTCGGGTAAGACGTCGTCGAAGGGCGCTGCGGGGTCGAAGGGCGCTGCGGGGTCGAAGGGCGCTGCGGGGTCGAAGGGCGCTGCGGGGTCGAAGGGTTCGTCGTCGAAGAGTGCCGGTGCCAAGAAGCGGGGCACCAGTCAGGGCAAGACGAAGGGCACTTCGGCGTCATCAGGCTCTGGGAACAAGCCGTCTGGTAGCTCATCCGAGAACTCATCGAGCTCGTCCTCGAGCAAGGCAGCCGAGAACGGTTCGGGCGGATCGAGCTCGGCGAGCGACTCAGCGAAGAAGAAGGCAGACCGGAAGCGGCGCTAGGGCAAAGAAGGAGACAATCATGGCTGAGACGGCACAGCAGGCTGTCGAGTCGGACCCGACTGAGACGGTGTCCGCGGAAAGCGACGCGGCGACCGCGCAGCCCTCCGAGGCTGACGACGCGCTGGTGCAAGAGGGCGATATTGCCGGTGACTACCTGGAGCGCCTGCTCGACCTGCTCGACTACGACGGCGACATCGACCTGGACGTCGAGGGCGGTCGCGCGGTGGTGAGCATCGACGGCGGCGAGGATTTGGACAAGCTCGTCGGCCCGCGCGGCAACGTGCTGGAGGCGCTGCAGGAGCTGACCCGCCTCGCGGTGCAGCAGGAGACTGGAGTGCGGAGTCGGCTCATGCTCGACATCGCGGGCTGGCGCGCGGACCGTCGCGAGGAACTGAGCGAACTTGGTCGGACGACGGCGGAGCAGGTGGCAGAGTCCGGCGAGCCGGTGCGGCTGAAGCCGATGACGCCGTTCGAGCGCAAGGTCGTGCACGACGCCGTGGCGGCGGTGAAGGGCGTGACGAGCGAGAGCGAGGGCGAGGAGCCCCGCCGTCGGGTCGTGGTGGTCCCGGAGGCCTGATCGACGAAGCGAGATCGAGCGGGGCGGCCCTGATGGGCCGCCCCGTTTTGTTGTGTTCGGCGCGGGGTGGTTCGGTGGGCTTGGGCTCGGCCGGTTGGTGTGATCTAGCTGTGGGTGCGGCGGTATGGTCGGCGCGGCGCGTCTGGGTTTGACGGTACGCACGGGACGGTTCGTCGGGCGGCGCCGATCGGTCTCCTGGTTCCGTCGGAGCGGACGCCGATCGGCGGGTTAGCGGCAGGATCAGTCGCGGGTTTGTTTCCTCGGTGAGTTTCACGTGAAACTCGCGATGGATCGACATAGCGACGCCGAGTCGGTCGCGGGCGATGTCGTAGGTCGGCGCCGTTTGGCCAGTTTCATGTGAAACCACGGCTGTCGACTAACCGCCGCGTCGTAGTGCCTGGCGCGACCCGATGTGCCACTGGCGCGGCCGGCCAATCTGGGAAGCGCACCCGCTCCGTGGTCGACGCTCGGGTTTCACGTGAAACGGCAACGGGGTCGCATCCGCGTAGCCACAATCGGCATCTGGATCAGGAAACGGAATCTCGGTGGCGGCCGCTCGTAGAGGCTCACGTGTGGCAGGCTGGACGGTACGCGTCACTGTCTGCGCGCCGCCGCCTTGAGATCCCGAGTTGGTAAGCGAGCGATCGGGGTGCACACTGTGGCTGCCGTTGGCACCGGAGGCGTCAGGCCCGGCGTTGCCGTCACCGTCGCGACTTGACCCGTTTCACGTGAAACGCCGTGCGGCCCGATCGGTGCCGAGCGCGTGCGAGAGAATCGGTCACGATCCCTCCCACCATCGACCGGCAGGACGTGACGAGTGAGCGCGGTTGAACATTCGGCTCCGACACCCGACATAGCGCGTCGAGTATTCGGCGACCATGTCGATCGCGCCGAAAAGTTCGCGGACTTCCTCATCGAGCACGGCGTCGTCCGTGGCGTGATCGGGCCGAGGGAGGTCGACCGCCTCTGGGATCGGCACCTCCTCAACTCTGCCGTGCTAGCCGAACGCGTTGCCGATGGTGCCCGCGTGATCGACGTGGGGTCTGGCGGCGGCTTCCCGGGAATGCCGTTGGCGATCGCACGCCCGGACGTCGACGTCGTATTGCTGGAACCCATGGCGCGACGGATCGGCTGGCTGTACGACGTTGTCGAGCGGCTGGACCTCCCGAACGTGACCGTGGTGCGAGGGCGGGCCGAGGAGAAGCCGACGCGCAAAGCGATCGGCACGGCGGACGTCGTGACGGCCCGCGCGGTGGCACCGCTTGGGAAGCTCGCGCGATGGTGCCTGCCGTTGGTGCGGCGCGACGGCGAACTACTTGCGCTCAAGGGTGACAGCGCCGCAGCAGAGATCGAGCGGGATGGTCAGCAGATCCGGTCGGCGAACGGCTTTGATCCCGTCGTGCTGCGGTGCGGCGAGGGCGTGCTGGAACGGCCGACGACCGTCGTGCGGATTCGAAAGGGTGCATGAGTGGACCAGTCGCAGGGGCAATTTTCGCAAAAACGGGGCGGAGAGCGCGCGAGTTGTGTGTTTCGCAGCCAACCCGCCTACGGAGTGTTCTACTTGCCACCCCGATCATGGGAGGATGGGACCGCCGCGCTCGGACGGGGTGTGCACCGTCGGATGGCCGCGGACCGATCGCACAGGCGACGGGCTGTCGCCAGCGCCAGCGGCGCGTGGGTACGCCGCGCGACCCGGTGACAGGTCAGACGAAGTCGTACGGTCGAGGAGCTTGAATGTTGCTACACCACGACAAGACAGGGATGTTCCACGTGAAACGGTGCACGCTCAGGCACGCGAGTACAGCAACGAACGCCGGTGGGAGGTGTCCGCAGCAGTGAACCCACCAGCTGTTCCCGGCGAGCATGGCAATGCGCCGGGTTGGACTCCGATCGCGGAGGAAGCCGTCCGAGCCGCCCGGGTGCTCCACCCTGAAGGCAACGCGCTCCCCCGTCCCACCAAACGACGTGTCATCACGGTCGCCAACCAGAAGGGCGGCGTCGGCAAGACCACCAGCACGGTGAACCTGGCCGCAGCGCTCGCCCTCCATGGACTCCGGGTGCTCGTCATCGACCTCGACCCCCAGGGCAACGCCAGTACCGCGCTCGGCGTGGAGCACCGCTCCGGTACGCCGTCGATCTACGAAGTCCTCATCGGTGACGTCTCGGTGCTCGATGCGACGGCGGTCAGCGACCAGTCGGACAATCTCTTCTGCGTCCCGGCCACGATCGACCTCGCTGGGTCCGAAATCGAGCTGGTTGAGATGACGTCCCGCGAGTCGCGTCTGAAAGAAGCGCTCACGAGTCAGTCGCTCGACGCGATGGACATCGACTACGTCTTCATCGACTGCCCACCGTCGCTCGGCCTGCTCACGGTGAACGCGCTCGTCGCCGCGCACGAGGTGCTGATTCCGATCCAGTGTGAGTACTACGCATTGGAAGGTCTCGGCCAGCTCCTCAGCAACATCGAGCTGGTGCAGGCGCACCTCAACCGCGACCTGTCGGTGTCCACGATCCTGCTCACGATGTACGACGGCAGGACGAAGCTCGCCGACCAGGTCGCGGACGAGGTCCGCAACCATTTCGGCGACGTTGTGCTCCGTACGATCATTCCCCGCAGCGTGAAGGTCTCCGAGGCACCGGGGTATGGACAGACTGTGCTCGCCTACGACCCTGGCTCGCGGGGATCCATGAGCTACGTCGACGCGGCGAAGGAAGTCGCTGAGCGTGGCGTCCAGCATCGGGAAGCGTCTTGATTGATACTTATCTGGGCATACTCGTTCACGCCAGCACCAGCGCTGGCATAGCGGAGCAGGAGTAGGCATGGTCGAGCGAAGGGGCGGGCTCGGTAAGGGGCTCGCAGCTCTGATCCCCACCGGCCCGGCGACGGACGACACCGAGGGCGACGCCACGCCCAAGACCAACGTCAAAGTCGTCAACAAAGCCGACTGGTTCGCTGCGAATGGCGCCGTTGGCGCGCCCAGTGGTGAGGTTTCCGGCGCCGTCTACCAAGAGGTGCCCGTCGCTTCGGTCACGCCGAACCCGAAGCAGCCCCGG
The DNA here is from genome assembly GCA_009377475.1 of Actinophytocola sp. GTDB lineage: Bacteria > Actinomycetota > Actinomycetes > Mycobacteriales > Pseudonocardiaceae > Haloechinothrix_A. Next base: position 24,030 of record WHTY01000017.1, on the reverse strand, counting down.
CAGGTCTTCGACGAGGAAGCGCTGTCCGAGCTCCAGCACTCCATTCGCGAGTTCGGCCTCATGCAGCCGATCGTGGTGCGGCAGCTCGAAGGCGAGAACTACGAACTCGTCATGGGCGAGCGGCGGCTACGTGCCGCCGAGCGCGCTGGTCTGGACAAGATTCCCGCGATCGTGCGGCAGACCACCGATGACGCGATGCTGCGCGACGCCTTGCTGGAGAACATCCACCGGGTGCAACTCAACCCGCTCGAAGAGGCTTCGGCGTACCAGCAGTTGCTCGAAGAGTTCGGCGTGACCCACGAAGAACTCGCCACCCGCATCGGCCGCAGCCGCCCGGTCATCACCAACACCATCCGCCTGCTCCGACTCCCCTTCCCCGTGCAGCGTCGGGTTGCCGCCGGTGTGCTCTCGGCGGGCCACGCCCGGGCGCTCCTGTCCCTCGAAGACCCGGAAAGCCAGGAAGATCTCGCTGGCCGCATCGTGTCTGAGGGGCTGTCCGTCCGTGCGACCGAGGAAGCGGTCACCCTCGCCAAGCGGGAAGAGCCCGCCAAGCCGAAGCAGCAACCCCGCAAGCCGATGCAGGCACCCGGTTTGCAGCAGGTCGCCGAGCGGTTGTCGGACGCCTTCGACACCAAGGTTAAGGTTGACCTCGGCAAGCGGAAAGGCCGCATCGTCGTCGAATTTGGCTCGGTCGACGACTTGGAGCGCATCGTGGCGATGATGGACCCGAACAAATCCGCTTAGCCGCATCCGTAGCCAACGCCACGTCAATCGACGGCGAGAGGGCCGAGCGAGTCGGAGTACGCCACTCCTTCGCTCGGCCCTTTTCGTCGAATTGTCGGACCGTAGCCCGAACGGACCGCCGCGAGTACCCGCGATTCGTCTAAGTCTGCCTGGCAGTCTCAGCGACACCTGCGCGGTGACCGACTGCCTCACTATTACGGCAAAATAGGCTAAATCGGACACCGAAAAGTGCGAGTGTCTTCCATCGACGTCATTTCGTCACGGTGATGATTCCACTTGGCGGGCTTTTGTCGTCGCGCGCCGAGGTGATTGCCGCGTTGGATGGCGCTTGGTCGCGGCGGGGCTGGATTCGTTGGCTGCGTGCCGAAGGCTCCCAGCGCGCGGCCGTGGGTCAGCCCCGGCTGATGGCCTGATCGATCAAATCGGAGTAGATCGTGCCGATCGACTTGCCGGATGCCTCGATCGCCATCGGCAGCGTCGACGTCTCGGTGAGACCCGGCGAGATGTTCACCTCAAGGAACTGGACGGTGCCGTCCTCGGCCACGACCGCGTCGGTGCGGGAGATGTCCCGCAGCCCGAGCAACCGGTGCGCGGCCACGGCCAGTTCGGTCACCGCACGCGCGGCCTCGTCGGACAGCCGCGCGGGCGTGAAGAAGTCGGTCAGTCCCGCCGTGTAGCGCGCGGTGTAGTCGTAGATGCCGCTTTCCGGGACGATCTCCACGGCGGGCAGTGCGGTCGGCTCGCCGTTCAACTCGATCACCGTCACCGCGACCTCGGTGCCCGATATGTACTGCTCGGCCAGCACCGTCTCGCCGTACGCGAAGCAGCCGACCATCGCCGTCGGCAGCTCGGCGGCTTCGGTGACGACCTGCGCGCCCAACGCCGACCCGCCCTGGTCCGGTTTGAGGATCAGCGGCAGGCCGATGCGGGACACCATCGCGTCGAGCACCGCCTGCGCGCCAAGCTCGCGGAACGTGCTGTGCGGCAGCACCACCCACTCCGGTGTCGCGTGCCCCGCTTCCAGCAGCTCGGCCTTCGCGATCGGCTTGTCCCACGCGCGGCGGCAGGCGTGCGCGGACGTGCCGACGAACGGAATGTCCAACATCTCCAGGATCGATTGCACCGACCCGTTCTCGCCCTCACCGCCGTGCAGCGCGACGACCGCCGCCGCAGGACGTTCGGTGCGCAACCGGGTGATCAGGTCGGCGTCGGTGTCCCACTCCTCCACGTGGAACCCCTCGTCGCGCAGCACCGCGGACAGCCGACGCCCGGAGCGCAGCGAGACGTCGCGTTCGTGGGAAAGCCCGCCAGCGAGCACGGCAACGGTTCGATCTGCCACCCTGGACAACTCCTTGTGTGTCAACGATTTCGTGCGCGCCAGTGCCGTCAGGCGGTGTCCGGCGACGGTGACTCCGGCCCCGAGGTCAGTCGAGTGTGGACGGTGCCGAAGGTGCGCACCAGCTCCAATTCGGACTCAAGCACACCGGCCAGCCTACGCACACCTTCCTTCAGGCGCTCGGGCGTCGGGTAGCAATAGGACAGTCGCATCTGCCTACTGCCGAAGCCGTCAGCGTAGAAACCGGTGCCGGAGGCGTACGCGACACGTGCGGTCACCGCGCGGGGCAGCATCGCCTTGGTGTCCACTCCTTCGGGCACCGTCAGCCAGACGTAGAACCCGCCGTCCGGGTGAGTCCAACTACAACCGGGCGGCATGTGCTGCTCCAACGCGGAAAGGATCGCGTCGCGCCGCTCCCGGTAGATCTCGCGGAATTTCTTGATTTGGCCCATCCAGTCGTGGGTCGTCAGGTAGCGCGACACGAGTAGCTGGTTCAGCGTCGGCGGGCACAGCGTCGCGGACTCCGCCGCCAGCACCAGCTTCTCCCGCACCGCGTGCGGTGCCAGCACCCAGCCAACCCGGATGCCGGAGGCGAACGTCTTGGAGAACGAACCGAGGTACACGACGTTGTCCGGGTCGGTCGCGCGCAACGCGGGGTAGACCTGGCCGTCGAAGCCGAGCAGGCCGTACGGATTGTCCTCGATGATCAGCACGCTGTGCCTGCGGCAGATCTCCAGCACCTGCTCGCGGCGGGACACCGCGAGCGTGACGCCAGCCGGGTTGTGGAAGTTCGGGATCGTGTAGAGAAACTTGACGCGTTTGCCCTGTTTGGCGGTCTGGGTCAGCGCCTCTTCCAGCCGCGACGGCACGAGGCCGTCGTCGTCCATCTCGACGTGCACGACCTCGGCCTGGTACGCGGTGAACGACCCGAGCGCGCCGACGTACGACGGGCCCTCGGCGATCACGACGTCGCCGGGGTCGCAGAACAGCCGCGTCACCATGTCCAGGCCCATCTGCGAGCCGACGGTGATGACGACGTCGTCCGGGTGCGCCTGGATGTTCTCCAGCGCCATGATCTCGCAGATCTGCTCCCGCAGTTTCGGCACGCCGTGCGCGGAGCCGTACTGCAACGCGACCTGGCCGTCCTCGGCGATGGTGTCGGACAACTGCGAGGCAAGCGACTCCAGCGGCAACGCGGCCAGGTTCGGCATCCCACCGGCGAGTGACACGACTTCCGGCCTGCTCGCCACCGCGAACAACGCCCTGATCTCGGACGCCGTCATGCCCTCGGTACGCGCGGCGTAGCGGTCGAGATGCGGGTCGAGCTTGCGCGGCGTCTGCCCCGCAGCGGGCGCGGTGTCGCCACTCCGGTCATCGATCGGACCGGGCTGGTAACTCGAGTCAGTCATGGGGCTCGTCACCTAAGTCGCGGTGGTCAGTCCATCGAGTGTAACCAGCACCGCCCCACCAGCGGTGATGCCGCCGCATCGCATCACACCCGGACGAGCGACCGCACCCAGTAGTGGCGAATGGCTAGCCGTGGCGCGTTTCGGCGGCTTATCCTGGGACCGGCGGGGTTTCCTGCTCGTGGTTCGCGGCGCCGCACATGGTTCCGGTGCCCCCACTGGGCAGACTCCGATGGCGCACTGTCGCCTGCCCACCTGCCTAAGAGGTTGCCGGACTCGTGGAGGTCTTGTGTCGCGTCATGTCGTCGGCATCACGCTCGACAATCTCGAGGACCTGCCACGCCACTGCCGCCGGTGCGTCTACTGGGAGATGGCACCCCACCTCAAGGGCACCGCGGAGGAGTTCGGCGAGACCGAACTGGAGAAGGAAGCCTGGGTGTCCAGCCTGCTGCTGGAGTGGGGCTCGTGCGGCCGGGTCGGCTACAGCGGCAACCTTCCTGTCGGGTTCGTCCTGTACGCCCCGCCGGGCGCCGTGCCCCGTGCCGCCGCCTTCCCGACGTCGCCGCCCAGCCCGGACGCCGCCCAGCTCACAGCGTTCAACGTGCTCCCGGAGTTCCGTGGCGGTGGGCTCGGCAGGCTGCTGGTGCAGGCTGCCGTGCGTGACCTGACCCGGCGCGGCGTGAAGGCCATCGAGTCGTTCGGTGACGCCGATCCTGCCGCCGCCGAGCCCGACAGCCACGACTGTGTGGTGCCGTCGTCGTTCCTGGCCAGCGTCGGGTTCAAGACCGTGCGCCCGCACCACCGCTGGCCGTTGCTGCGGCTCGAGCTGCGCTCCGGCATGTCGTGGCGGGAAGACGTCGAGGCCGCGCTGGAGGACCTGCTCGGCCAGGTCACGGTGTCGACTGGCGGGCCGCAGCTCACGCGCAGCCGCTGACGCGGGAGTCGCGGCGGATCCGGCAGGTGTGGCGAGCCCAAGGTGGCCTTCGGTACCGCATATGTGCCCAAGGCCACCTTGGGCACGGCAACGCGCGGCCCCGGAAGGTGAACTCGCGCCGAATAAGGTGCGACTCGCGCGAAATAAGGTGCGACTCGCGGTTAGTGTTTGGCGAGCTCGTGGCGGAGGACGTCGGCGAACGTGAACGTGCCGGTCGGCTGGTCGTCCTCGCCGAGCAGGTACAGCCGCTTGATCGCAATGAGGATGCCCTCGGCCACGATGTCCCGGAACGCCGGGTCGGACAGCTTCGCCCGGTCGCCGTCGTTGGTAAGGTAGCCGATCTCCGCGCGCACCGCGGGACACTTGGTCAGCCGCAGGATCTCCCACGTCTTCGGGTGCACGCGGCAGTCGCGCAGCCCGGTGCGCGCGACAAGCTCCCGCTGGATGTAGCTGGCCAACAGCTCACCGAGGGTGGACGTCGTGCCGTTGCCGGTGCCGAAGTGGAACAGCGCGACGCCGTTGGCCGCCGGTGACCGGTTCCCGTCGCAGTGCAGGGAGAGGAACAGGTCGGCGCCCGCCTCGTTCGCGAACGCCGCGCGCTCGGCCTCCGTCGGGCCGCGCTGCGGGCCGCGCGAGATGAACGCCTCCATGCCGGTGGCCTTCATCCGGCCTTCGAGCCTGCGGGCGAGGTCCCATGAGATGTCCGCCTCGCGCACGCCCGCGACGGAAACTCCGGCGTCGTCACCGCCGTGACCAGGGTCGATAACGATCCGCTTGCCGCGAAGCCTCGGCCCTGCCTGCCGGACCTGCTCCTGTTCCCGCAGGAACACCGGCCTGCCGCCACGTGCGCGCGGCGAGAGCTGCTTGAGCGCGCGGACCGTCGCCGCGCCGCACATGCCGTCGATCAGCAGGCCGTAGTCGCGCTGGAAGCTGCGCAGCGCCTGCTCGGTGCGCGGGCCGAAGATGCCGTCTGGCCTGCCGCCGTCGTAGCCGAGTTCGGTCAGTCGTTCTTGCAGCGTGAAGACGTCGTCGCCATGCACCTGCGACGACATCAGGTACGCGAGCGGTCTGCTGCCGAGGTGGTAGCTGGCGCCACGGAGCGAGCGGTACGTCGCCGGTCCGACGATGCCGTCGGTGATCAGGCCTCTTCGCTGCTGAAAAGCGCGCACGGCGTGTTCGATCTCGGCGTCGAAAACGACACCGTGGCCGCTTTCCGAGCCGTTCGGCATGGTCAGCAGGCCCAAGCTGACCAGCAAGGACCGAATCTCGGCGACGTCAGGCCCGACATCGCCGCAGCGGAGTACCCGCATGCACTCCTCGCTCTTTCCGTGTGCGCCACCGTTCACCGAAATAGGGTGAACCCCCGAGTCATTCTCGGGGGTTCCATTGTGCCTTGTGAACTCTGCGTGAGTGCGCAGGGAGGGTGGGAGCGCCGGGGAATCTGACCCCATGGCGCAATCACCGCTCGCCGAGCCAACGCTCGGTGCGTGTCAGCAGGTCAACGCGCCGACACGCGCGAAAGGGGGTCACCACCGATCGCCGTACCCGGCGAGAACGGTAGTGACCCCCGGTAGTCATCTGCTGTCACGGCGTGTCAGTGCCAAGGTCAGCGTGGTGGCGCTGAGCGTGGATCTTGAGGCGTTGTGGTCGTCCGGACAACCATTTCGCATCAAGATCCACTCCGCTGAGCCGTGGTGCCCGGTGTGGGTGGCGCAGCCGTGGTCCGCTGAGCCGTGGTGGGAGCGGCGTGCGTCGTCTCAGTTCAGGACGTCGGAGAGGTCGTTCAGCAGCGCGGCCTTGGCCTTCGCGCCGACGATCTGCTTGACCGGCTTACCGCCCTGGAACAGGATCAGCGTCGGCACCGACATGACCTGGAAGTCCCGTGCGGTGCCCGGGTTCTGGTCGATGTCCAGCTTCGCGACGGTCAGCTTGTCCGCGTGCTCGCTCGCGATTTCCTCAAGCACGGGCGCGACCATCTTGCACGGCCCGCACCAGGTCGCCCAGAAGTCGACCAGGACGGGCTTCTCGCTGGTGAGGACGTCGTCAGCGAAGCTGGCGTCGGTGACGGTGACGGTGGAACCGGCCATCGAATTTCTCCCTTTGTGCATCGTGGCCCCGCTGCCGGAGCCGGTGTGGTTGTCGGTGTTGTCTCGGTGGGTCGCTCAGTTACGGGCGGGCGCGGTGGCCGCGTAGCCGCCGCCGACCATCTCCGCCGCCTCGTGCGCGACCGACTCGCCGTGCTCGGCGAGCCACCGCTCGGCGTCGATCGCGGCAGAGCAGCCGGTGCCCGCCGCCGTGATCGCCTGCCGGTAGGTGCTGTCGACGAGGTCACCGCAGGCGAACACGCCGTCGACGTTGGTGTAGGTGCTCCGGCCCGCCGCGAGGACGTAGCCCTCGTCGTCGGTGTCAACCTGCCCGCGGATGAGGTCGCTACGCGGGTCGTGGCCGATCGCGACGAAGAAGCCGGTGACGTCGAGCGTGGACTCCTCGCCGGTGACGGTGTCGGCGACCAGGAGGCTCTTCACCGTTCCATCGCCGACGACCTCGGTGACCTGCGCGTTCGTCCGCCACTTGATCTTCTCGTTGGCGCGGGCGCGCGCCAGCATGATCTTGGAAGCGCGGAACTCGTCGCGCCGGTGGATGATCGTGACGCTGCGGGCGAACTTCGTCAGGAAGGTGGCCTCCTCCATCGCGGAGTCGCCGCCGCCGACCACGGCGATGTCGTGGTCGCGGAAGAAGAAACCGTCGCAGGTCGCGCACGACGACACGCCCCTGCCAAGCAGCTCCTGCTCACCGGGAACGTACAGGTAGCGCGGCTCGGCGCCCATCGCGAGGATGACGGTGCGCGCGGCGTAGCGCTGGCCGTTGGCCGTCACGTACTTGACCGACCCGTTCAGCTCAAGCTGCTCGACGTCTTCCGACCGCAGCTCCGCGCCGAACCGCTCGGCCTGGGCGCGCATCTCGTCCATCAGCTCTGGACCCTGGATGCCGTCCCGGAAGCCGGGGTAGTTCTCGACCTCCGTCGTGGTCATCAGGGCGCCACCGAACTGGGAGCCCTCGAACACCAGCGGTTCGAGCTGGGCGCGGCCCGCGTAGACCGCTGCGGTGTAACCAGCGGGCCCGGAACCCACGATGATCACGTTTCGTACGTCTTCGGCTGCCACCAGGGACCTCCGCTCGAGCCCCGTGCCGGGGACTGATCGTCTTGCTGTAGGCGTCAACACGATCGTATGCGCCGTTGTTCCCGCCCCGTCGGTGGCACGGCACACGCGGCGGAGTTACCCGCCGACGACCTCGTCGTAGATGATCCCCGGGTTGCCCTTGCCGCAGCTCGCGGGGAACGCGAGCAGTCGGTACCTGGCCAACGCGCCCGTGGTGAACACCGCGAGCACTGCCTCCCGGCCGTCCACCGTGGCTGGCCGGACGCCGAGCAGGTCGTTGTCGATCGTGAGGTCGTTGGCATCGAGGCAGGCGTCAAGGCCAGCGCGGTTCTCGAACGGGCCGAAGTTCTCGACGCCGATCGTCTTGTTCGTCCCGGACGCGAGGTCGTCCCCGCGCAGCGACAGCGGCTGGTCCGAGGACTGGCTCGCCGGATCCTCCGCGAGCGGCGTGCCCTTGGTGCTCTGCGACGGCAGGGAGAGCACGACGACGGCGACGGCGGCAGCGGCGGCGGTCAGCAGGCCAGTGCCCCAGCCGAGCTGCTTGGCGCGCTTGCGCCGCGCCTGCGCCATGTCGACGACCTGACCCGGCTGGCCGTGCGGTGGCGGGGGTGGGGCGATCGGCGGTTGGCCCTGGAACGCTGGGGCCGCTGCCGGGAACGCCTGCTGCCGCTCGGCTGCCAGCGCGGTGTCGATGCGCGCGGCGACGTCGTCCGGCATCGGTGGGACCGGCGCCTCCCGCAGCCCAGCCAGCTCGGCCTTCGTGGTGTCCAACGCGTCGAGCACCGCCATCGCGTCCGGGTCGTGACGCACCCGAGACCACATCTCGGCCGCCGTGGCGTCGGCGAGCGCGCCAGCCTGCATCTCGGCGAGCTCGTCGACCGTCCATGACCGGGAGCCACCGCCGGCAGGCAGGTTCGAGTCAGTCATTGTCCCTCCCTCTGCCGTGGCGACCCTGGCTGGTGACCACGTGCGAGGCCCTGCGCGGTGGCAGTGCGTTTGCTTTCGTGAGGTGGGACGTTCGCATTCGCATCGGGGTTCCGCAGATGGTGGAGAACCTTGGCCAGTTTCGCGCGACCACGGGCGCAGCGGCTCTTCACGGTGCCTTCTGCGACGCCGAGCAGGGACGCCGTCTCCGCGACCGAGTAGCCCTCGACGTCGACGAGCACGATGGGAACCCGCTGCTCGTCAGGCAGCTCGGCGAGCGCGTCCGAGATCAACAGCTTCGTCTCGCGCTGCGCCATCGAGTCGCCGGGTGCCGCCGGTTCGCGGTACTCGTCGGTGTCGGGGAGCGGCACCGTCGGTCTCGCCTGCCGCTTCCTGATCCTGTCGAGACATGCGTTCACGACGATCCGGTGCAGCCACGTGCTGACCTGCGACTCCGCGCGGAACTTGCCCGCAGCCCTGAACGCCGAGATGAACGCCTCCTGCAGCGCGTCCGCGGCTTCCTCGTGATCGCGCAGGGTGCGCAGGGCCACCGCCCACATCCTGTCCTTGTGCCGCCGGACGATCTCGCTGAACGCGGTGGGATCGCCCGCGGCATGGGCGGCGATGAGATCGGCGTCCGTGGGAACAGCTGCGGTCACTCGCCAGAGCTTAGTAGGGCTGGACGGGGGCCTCGCGTGTACCTGCGATCACCGGCGCGTCAGCCGCCTTACGTGGGACTGCGGTAGAACTCGAGGTCGCCAACGCTGGACTGGAACTCTCCCTGCTGCCCGCCGAGGCGGGTGAGCCACACGATGACGTGCGACGTCGGCTGCGAGCTGTCGACGTCGATCTGCGCCGGTCCCTGTTCTAGGTCGGTCGGGCCAGCGACGAGGCGGGTGTTGTCGAGGTACGGGTTGGCGATCTCGGCCGTCCTGATCTCCACGCGGGTGGCGGGCGTGCCGTTCACGATGAGGACGCGGGACAGGTCGATCGGCTGGTCGAAGCTGACCACGAGGCCGACGCCGGTCTTGAGCGCTGGCAGCTGCTGCTGGTATTGGTCGGTCTGCCACGGCGTCGCCTGGTCGCCGTCGATCGCGTCTGGCGCGAGCGACGTGAAGTCGCCGGTGCCCTCCGGGTTGTAGACCTGGATCGACGCGGGACGCACCGGCTCCGGTGTCTTCGGCGGCGGGGCTTTCGACGTCGGCGGCTTGGTGTTCTGCTCGCCCGACTCGGCGACGTTGACATCGGGACCGGTCGGCCCTTCGTTCGAGAAGAAGCTGATCAGCGAGAGGCCGATCCAGGCGAGGATGGCCACCGCGGCGATGACGATCGCGGTCGCCCAGACCGCGACCTTCTTGCGCTGCGCGGGGTCGTGGACGGGCTTCTTGGTGGTCCAGTACCCGCTGTCCGGATCGTTCTCGTCCTGCGTGCCAGCCGCTGGCGCGGCAGCCTTGCGCTCCTCCTCTGCCACGACCTGCCGCAACACGCGCAGGAACGCCGCGCTGGTGCGAATGCCGCCCTCGCCGCCGTCGGAGAGGGTGCGCACTGCGAGCGAGGACAGCTCGGCGGGCACCGTCGGCTCCAGCGTGCGCGGCGGCACAACGCCCCCGTTCGGCGTATGCGGGGCCGGTGCGATCGCTGCCGGTCCGCCCTGCAGCGGCCAGCGGGCGGTGAGCAGCAGGTACAGCACCGCGCCGAGCGCCTTGATGTCGTCGCGCAGCGTCGTCTCCGGCAGCGGGCCGGGGAACGCCAGCCGCAACTGTCCGTCCCGTCCCCTGCGGATGCGCTGCGGGTGGTCGAGGCCGAGCACGAGTCCGGAGCGGTGCGCGCGCTCGACGGCGTCGACCAGGCTGTCGATCATGCGACAGGCCACGACCGGCGCGACCGGTCCCTCGTCGACGATGTCGATCAGGTCGATGCCCTTGCTCCACTCGGCGACGACGATGCCGAGCAGCCCCTCGCCCGCCGCGATGCCGCTGCCGAGGGTCAGGACGTCGAGCACGCGGGCGACGTGCGGATGGCCGAACTGCGAGGTGTGGGCGGCGCGTTCCAGGGTGCGGCTGGCCTCGCGGGTCGCATCGAGGTCGGCCTGGTCCCCGACGATGAGGGTCAGGGCGACGTCGCGGCGGAGCTGACCGTCGCGTGCCCGCCAAAAGTGCGCGTTCGCCCGCTCGTCAGCACCGAGCTGTGCCAGCAGCCGGTAACGGCCGTCGCCGACGACGCCACCGGGAGCAAGCGAACCACCTGTGGTTCTGATGCTGGTTCTCGGCGCGCCGTCCGGCTGCTCGTTCCGCCTGGTGTCCACCGACTCCGACAACCTCCGTGTCCGCTCTCTACCCGGGCAAGAAGAGCCCTGCCGGCGCCTCGTCCTCACTACCGAGAGTACGGCAAGCTCGCGCTTCGCACGTCGTGATCGCGTTATGACGTACGACGTCACCCTGTCGGCTGGTGCCCCCGCCTACCAGGCACGACGTCCGACGGTCACGCGCGCCCGAGCAGCCGGGAGACCCGGTTCGTCAGCGGAGCGAGCTCGTCGACCTTCAGCGCGGCGAGGACGCCGAACGACACCCCGAGGCCGACGACGCTCTGCGCGACAAGCGACACCCATGCGCGCAGTGTGCTTGGCAGCGCGTCCGGCACCAGCATGCCGATGACCACGGCGGCGCCGACGCCGAGCCCACTGGCGAACACGGTGAACAGAATCACGCCGAGCACCCTGCGGCTGCGCAGGTTACCAAGCCGCACCCACAGCCAGACCTGGCCGAGCACGGCGCCGACCACAAAGGTGAGCGAGTTGACCAGCATGGCCCCGAGCACGATCTGCGTCGGGTCGAGCAGTCCTGCCGCCAGATAGAGCAGCGGCACCTTCACCGCCGTCATGACCAGCATGATCAACGTCGGGGTGCGGGCGTCCTTGAGCGCGTAGAACACCCGCAGTTGCAGCATCACCAGCGCGTACGGCAGCAGCCCGAACGCCGCGATGGCCAGCGAATCGCCGAGCCGTCCAGCTGCGGCGACGTCGCTCGCGCCGAACGAGAACAGCGCGACACCGACCGACGACCCGACCACGGTCATGACCGCGGCGATCGGCAGCAGCGTCACCGTTGAGATGCGGGAGGCGTACGACAGGTTGGCCACCAGCTGCGGGTGGTCGCCGTCCGCCGCCGCCCGGCTCATTCTCGGCATGATCGCGGTGAGCAGCGAGACGCCGATGACGCCGTACGGGAGCTGGAACAGCAGCCAGGCGTTGTAGTACGCCGTCATGCCGCCCTCGTCGCCAGCCGTGAGCACGCGGGTGGTGACGATGTAGCCGACCTGGCTGACCGCGACGTAACCGAGAATCCACGCCGCGAGCCCGCCGAACTCCTTCATCCTGGCGTCGATCCCCCAGTTCCAGCGGAACCGGAAGCCGGTGCGCAGCATCGGCGGAATCAGCATCACGGCCTGCGCCACGATGCCGAGCGTGACGCCGATGCCGAGCGTGAGCAGCTTCGCGTCGCCCATCCGCACCGGGTCGACCGAGATCTCGCCTGGCATGAGCGCGAAGACGCCGATGGTGAGCATGACGACCAGGTTGTTGACCACCGGCGCCCACGCGGGCGGGCCGAAGATCTGCTTCGCGTTCAGTATCGCCATGAGCAGCGCGAATACGCCGTAGAACAGGATCTGCGGCAGCAGCAGGTAGGCGAACGCCGTGGTCAGCTCGGGGTTCGCGCGGTCGGTGGACGAGTCGACGTAGAGCGAGGTGAACAGCGGCGCCGCGATCACCGCGATCGCCGTCGCCACCGCGAGCAGGCTCAACGCGACGGTCAGCAGTCGTTGGGTGTACGCCTTGCCGCCGTCAGGGTCGTCCTGCGAGCGCACAAGCAGCGGCACCACGATGCTGGCCAGTACGCCGCCGAGCAGTAGCTCGTAGACGATGTTGGGCAGCGTGTTCGCCACGTTGAACGAGTCGTTGCGTAGGCCGATGCCGAGCGCCCATACCAGCATCATCTTCCAAAGGAAACCGGTGATGCGGCTGATCAGCGATGCGATCGCGATCTTGCCGGTGGACTTCGCCAGCGACTCCTTCGCGGTCGTCGCCGGTCGCTCCGGCGCCTCGGTCGACTCGCCTGGCGCCGTCGGCATGCCGACGGCGGGCAGCACCCGGGTGAGCTCCTGGTACGGATGGAGCGCGTCCGGGTCGGCCGTCGGCCAGCGGTGGGGCGGCGGCTGGCCGTACGGCGTGCGCGGCGGTGCGGGGCGGCCCGGTCGTCCTTGCTGGCCTTGGGGACGCTGCCTCGGGCGCTGCGCGGGTCGCCGGGGTCCGTGCGGGGGGCGTTGTCCGCCGCCTGGTGGCGGCTGTGGCGGGGGGCCGGGTGGCGGCAGTTGCTGGCCACCCGGTGGGGTCTGCGGCGGGGGAGGCCCGTGTGGTGGCCCAGGCGGTGGCGCTGCGGGAGGCTGGCCGTGCGGCGGGCGTTGCGGCCTGCCGGGGGGTGGGCCGTGGCCGCGCCCCGGCGACGGCGTCACCGGAGTCCGCGCGGGACGGGTCGGTTGGTCCGGGTGCGGCGCGGGTGGCTCCTGCTCGGGACCACCGGACTGGGGCGACTGGGGCGGCTGCGCCTCGTCCTGCGGCAGCTCACCCCGCTGCCTCGACTCGTCTGGCGGTGGGCCGTGCAGTGGCTGCGGGCGGCGCGATGGGAAGGGTCGCCGGGGTGGCTCTGTGTTCAACGCGGTCCCATCCTCGCGACGTCGATCCCGGTGTGGCGCGCCGCCGGAGTCTATCCCCGCTCGGCCCCGTTGGCACGAAGCCTGCGATGGATTCGCCGTCCCGCGAGCAACAGCAACGCGCCGCCTGCTGCTGCGGTCACGATAACCGTGACGACGCCGTACTCGGTCGATGCCAGTTGGAATCGCGTCGGATGGCCGAGCGGAACGCCGTTCGGGGTGCTCAGCGACACGTTGACGGTGAACCGGCCGGCACGCAGCGCCTCGGCCGGTACCCGCAGGTTGACGGCGGACTCCGGGGCGAGCTTCTGGTCGCTGATGTCGTCCGGTCGCAGCCCGCTCGTGCTGGACAAGGTCACCCGGACGGTGATCTCGACCGGCAGGTTGTTGCGGATCGACACCGGGATCGGCGACGACCCTGACGCCAGCGAGATGGTGCGGTCCGGTTCGGTGATGCTGACCTCGTCGAGCATGTCGGTGAGCTGGTTGTCGGCATCGGCGACGGCTACCTTGGCGACCCGCGCCTTGTTCGGCAGCGCGTGCGATGTCGCCCGCAGCAGGCCCTCGCGCACCGGAAGCACCAGGTCAGCGGGGGTGACCTGCAGGGTCGTCGCCTCCGTCATCGCGGACGTGACGTTGTCGACCGTCGCCTCGATCGCGGTGATCTGGCCGGTGACCTCGCGGGAACCGCGCGGGTCGAGGCTGCCCTCCTGCACGAGCTGCGTCGTCCCCTCGATTGGCGCGCCGAACATGGCGGTCGCGTCAACCGGGATCAGTTCGCCGTCGCGGGCGAGGTCACCCATCTGGCGCAGCAGCCACAGCAGCTCGGTGTGCGTCGCGGTCCACTCCCTCGGCGGCGCGACGAGCAGCGGGCCGCTGGCGCCGTTGCGCGCGCGGAAGGCGATGGCGGCGAAGCCGTTCTGGGCCGCGATGGTGGGATCGTCCGACGCGACGGTCGCGTTCGCCGTCGTGTCGGAGCGGGCGACGCCCGGCCGCAACGCGAGCGTGACCAGCTCGTTCGCCGGCACGACGGTGTGCTCGCTGTTGCCGGTCGTCACCGTGGTCGGCACGGCGGCCTCACGTCCACCCATGCTGCCGATGAGCAGGTTCTTGCCCGCCTTGCTGACGGCGTCAAGCGCCTGCGCGCTCAGCTTGCTCTCGATGGCGAGCGTGCCAGCAAGCGGCTTGACGCCGAGGACGTCGGAGATGACGGTGTCGCGGGACACCGCCAGCCTGGCCAGGTCGGGCGAGCTGCCCGCGAGCAGCGAGACGTCGGCCCGCGCGTACGGCATCGGCACCACGCAGGCGTCCGCAACAAGCGTGCGCAGGTCGGCGAGCCAGGCCTCGGCGTCTGCGCTCCCGGAGCCTTTCGTCGTGCGAGTGCCGTCCCGCACCGAGTAGCCCCGCGTCATGGCGTCCGCCGTCGCGAGCAGCTCAGGGTCGATGACGAAGCACAGCGACGAGAACAGCCGCTCGTCGTCGCGCACCGACTCCGCGGCGCGGACGAGCGCGTCCAACCGCCCACCAGGGCGCATCTCCTTGGCGAGCGAGTCGTCGGTGAGCACGAGGTCGTCGCCGACCGGATCCTCCACCACCTTCGGCGCGCTGGCGATCGGCCACAGGATCGACGTCGCGGACGGGGCGGTGCCGTTCTCCGTGGCCTTCTTGTCGCCCGGCACCGACATCACGGGCAGCAGCAGGTGAGAGGCGGCTAGCCGGGCGACGAGGCCGTTCTTCGGCTTGCCGTTGACGTTGATGAGCAGCGGGTAAACGCCCGTCTCGGGGAAGAGCAGGCCGCCATCGCCGCCGCGCAGGTCGACGCTGAGCGTGAAGGTGCGCTGCTGGTCCGGCGCCAGCCGCGTGCCGACGTCTCGGAACGGCGTGAGCTGGTAGTCCATCGCCGCGCCCGCCGTCAGTGCCTGGCTGAGCGACCTCCGGTTCGTCTGTTTCGTGCCGAGGTGCAGCCGCGCCCTGAGGTTGTCGATCGGGCGGTCGGAGATGTTGGTGAGGGTGACCGTGATCTTGAGGGTGCGCTCCTTCGACGTCACGATGCGTGGGGTCATCGACGTCACGTCGAGCCGCAGCATCTTGGTCAGGTCGGCGGGCGGTTGCGCGGTGTCCTGTCCGTCGGGGTCCGCGTGCGCGGGCGCGCCTGGCATGCCGGTGAGCACCAGCAGCAGGACTGCGGCACCGAGTGCGAACGCGATTCGTGTCACTCGGATACCTCATCAGGACGCAGGTCGACGAGTGATCCGGGGTGGGCATGGCCGTCCGCGGCGAGCAGGTCGCGTGCCTTGGCGACGAGCTTGCGTTCGTCGCCGTAGGCGAGCGTGGTCGGCAGGTCGGCGAGCGGCACCCACGCGACCTCGGAGACCTCGTCGTCCTCGTCGCAGAGGTCGCCGCCGGTGGCTTCGAGCAGGAAGTGGTGCACGGTCTTGTGCACCCTGCGACCGTCGGCAACGAACCAGTAGTCGATGTCACCGAGCGGTAGCAGCACCCGCGCCGAAATGCCGGTCTCCTCCTTCACCTCACGCACCGCGGTTTGCTGGTGCGTCTCGCCGTCCTCGACGTGGCCCTTTGGCAGCGACCACAGCAGCGAACCGCTGCGGTCCAGCCTGCCGATCAGGACGGCATGGCGGTGGCCGGGGTCGACGACGAGGCCACCCGCCGATGTCTCGTCGACCGTCGTCATGCGCCGAGGGCGGCGACGCCGGGACCGGCGCCCGCGCTTGGGCCGCCGCGATTCACCGCGCGCGTCACCGGATCCTGGCATACCAGCGATGCTATCCGGAATTCCGCTGCCCCGAGTCCGGAACTCGGCCGCGTGGAGGTCTATTCACGAGTGAGCTGACGGGCCCGCCCGGAGGGTGGGTACGGCAGCTCACTGCGGGTGAGTGTCGTGATCGACGGGACTCGACGGACGTGAACAGACCGACTGAGTAAGGCGCTGTACCGGGGCGCTAGGCTGAATCGCCGTGCCCGATAGCAGTCCTCCCCGTCGTGTCAAACGCAGTGCCGAGCGCAACGCCGTTGCCGAGCTGATGCGCATCTCGCCCATCGCGGACGAGCTGGCGGCGCGGTTCGCCGACGCCGGTCATCAGCTCTTCCTCGTCGGCGGCAGCGTGCGGGACGCGCTGCTCGGCAGGTTGTCCGATGACCTCGACTTCACGACGTCCGCGCGGCCGGATGGCATCCTCGCGCTCGTCAAGGACTGGGCGGACGCCGTATGGGAGACCGGCATCGAGTTCGGCACCGTCGGCCTCGTCAAGGGCGGCGCCCAACTGGAGATCACCACGTTCCGCGCTGACACCTACGACCGCGTCAGCCGCAACCCCGATGTCGTCTTCGGCGACACCATCGAGGGCGACCTCAAGCGCCGCGACTTCACCGTGAACGCGATGGCGATCGAGCTGGGCGCCAAGCGGTTCATCGACCCGTACGGCGGCATGGCCGCCCTCAGCGAGCGGCTGCTTGACACGCCGACCGCCTCGGAGGAGTCGTTCGCGGACGACCCGCTGCGGATGCTGCGCGCCGCCCGGTTCGTCTCGCAGCTCGAGTTCACGCCGTCCTCCCGCGTCGTGACCGCCATGACCGAGATGTCCGGCGAGATCACGCGCATCACCGCGGAGCGGGTGCAGGCGGAGCTGAGCAAGCTGCTGCTCGGCAGCAAGCCCCGGCTGGGCATCGAGCTGATGACCCACACCGGGCTTGCCGAGCACGTCATCCCCGAGGTACCCGGCATGCGGCTCGCCATCGACGAGCACCACCAGCACAAGGACGTCTACGAGCACTCGCTCACCGTGATGGACCAGGCCATCGACCTTGAGACGCGGCACGAGCCGACGTCGGGGCCGGACCTCGTGCTGCGGCTCGCCGCGCTGCTGCACGACATCGGCAAGCCCGCGACGAGGAAGTTCACCGAGGGCGGCGGCGTGACGTTCCACCACCACGAGGTCGTCGGCGCGAAGATGACGCGCAAGCGGCTGCGGGCGCTGCGCTACCCCAAGGACGTCATCAACGACGTCTCGCAGCTCGTGTTCCTGCATCTGCGGTTCCACGGCTACGGCAAGGGCGAGTGGACCGACTCCGCTGTACGGCGCTACGTCACCGACGCGGGTGAGCTCCTGCCGAGGCTGCACAAACTGGTGCGTGCGGACTGCACCACTCGCAACCGCCGCAAGGCCGCCGCACTCCAGCGCACCTACGACGACCTCGAGGAGCGCATCCAGCGCATCGCCGAGGAGGAGGACCTGAAGAAGGTCCGGCCCGATCTCGACGGCAACGAGATCATGCGGCTGCTGAACCTGCCGCCTGGCCCGATGGTCGGCAAGGCGTGGCAGTACCTGAAGGAGCTGCGGCTGGACAAGGGGCCGCTTGAGCACGAAGAGGCCGTCGCCGCGCTCCGCGAGTGGGCCACGGAGCAGGGGCTCGACGTCCCGGAGTGACTACGTGCGGCGAAAGACGCTTTGCCTGCGTTGGGTGCGGTGAATGACGCTTTCACGTCGTCTGACGCAGCGAAAGCGTCATTCACCGCGTGACTACTCGACGGCCTCGAGCGCGCCGGTCGCCACGTGCTGGCCGATGGGGCGGGGCAGCAGGTAGGCCAGCGCGCCGCCCGGCATCCCCGCCCACGGCAGCGTGACGCCGGTCAGCACCCGCAGCGGACGTCGTAGCCGGTACTCGGTGCGGTGGGTCTCGCGGTCCGGCAGCAACGACGTCTCGCGGAACGTCGCCGACGCCTCGTGCGTCAGGTTCCCGACGTCGTCGCCGAACCGCACCAGCCGCGTCCCGGCGGGCAGCGTCACCATGCGCTTGCCGCGCAGCAGCGCCAGCGGCGGCTCACCCCGCAGCGGCACTATCGGCCAGTCCGTCGGGTGCTCGTCGTCCTGCGGTGCGGCCAGCGCCCGTGTCGGGTGCAGCGCCACGGCGCCGAGCAGGTGCGCGGCGGCTGCCTTGATCGACGTGAACTCCTTGACGTCGCGCTGCTCGCCATCGGCGCACCACACGACCCGCCAGCCGCCGCTGGCCCGCAGCAGGCACCAGGCGTCGTCCGCCTGCTCCCCGAACCGGTAGACCGCCCGCGCGACGCCAAGCTCGTCCAGCCGTTTGCGCAGCAGCGACAGCACCTCGGACGCTCGCAGCGGCGGGAGCACGCTGTCGTCGCGCTCTACCTCGGTGACGGCGTCCTGCTCGTCGAGGTCGGCGGCGGACTGCGGCGGGTACGGCGCGCCGACGACCTCGGCGCGGGCGGTCTCGCGCACTCGCTGGCTGACGAACGGCGGGCGATAGGAGTTCGCCCTGATGTGGTCCAGCAGCGCCGCCTCCGGAGCGACCCCGTGCATCCGCAGGTAGTGCGGCACGGCGGCGGACCAGATCCAGGTGCCGTCGGTGTGGAATGCGTTCGGCACGCTCGGCGCGGTCTGCGGCGCGAACAGGTCCGGCGTCGGCGCTTCGCCCATATGCACCACCGGCGAGCCGTACAGGTAGCCCATCACCTCGCGCAGCTCCCCGCCGGGCACGGGCGCGCGGTTCACCACCGGCCGCTTGCCGGGGTGATGCATGTCGACGACCTTGGCGTGCCGGAACGTCACGTCGAGCGGCAGCCCAGCGCGAGCGCTCAGCCACGGCGGGATCTGCTTGGTCTCCCTGGGGAAGCGCCGCAGCTCAAGCGCGAACGCCGCCGCCCTGCCGTCCTCGTCCGGCGCGCGCCGCCAGCGCGGCTGCGACGACGCGTCGTAGTCGAAGGTGAAGTTGTCGTCCGGGGTGACGGTCATGGTGCCCTGGAACCACGTGCCGGGGTCCTGCTGGTACATCAGCGCCCGCAGCTCCGCGAACAACTGGCCGAGCAGCGGCTGCGCGCTCAGCGCGTACGCGACGTCGTCCACCACGCCGCGCACCTCGAGCTCGGCGTAGTCACCGACCTGCCGGAACCGTGCCGCCGTCGTGCCGCCGCCCTCGGGCCGTAGGTCGCGCAGGGCGCGGCCGATCCGGCGCAGCAACCGCTGCTGGTCGGCTTCGCAGGGCGCGGTGGCGCCGAGGCCGTGGTACTCCTGCCACAGCGCCTCGACGTCGGCGGGCTTGGCCACCGCGCCGACGCGCTCGCCAAGCTTCGTGAGGCCGAGCTCGGCAGCCGTGGTCGCGTCGGAGCCGGTCCAGTGCAGCTCGAGCTCGCCGTTCGGGTGCTGGTCGGCGAGCGCGAACGTCTCCTCGGCGAACCGGCAGTGGGTGCGGATGGTGAACGTCGCTGGCAGGTCGTCGTCGGCGACGAGCTTGGCCGCCGCGCCATCGTGGGTGGTGTCGAAGCCGTCCGGCTGCTGGCCTGCTGGCGCGATGAGCAGGGTCTTCCCCTCGGTGGTCGAGGGGGCGACACGGAACGGAGCACCGTCCCACACGGCGTACTGGGCGTCCGGGTGAACAGCGGGCAGAGCCTGATGACGCACGGAAATCCCTCCAGATGTTCCGGGTCAACTTATCGGTTCGGCGCGATAGCACACGCATGACCCGTGCCTCGGCGACTCGCTGCGCTCGTGCGTTCGTCGTCCGGTTCCGCCGCAGCGTGGCCCCCGAAACCCCGCCACACCGGCCGGAGGTGGAGTGGGATTATGGAGCGCGTGCGCGCGGATGCCATTGCGCAGGGTTGCCTGCTTGTCGCTGATCCCACCATGTCCGACCCGAACTTTCGCCGAACGGTGGTGTTCATCCTGCATCACGGCGACGAGGGCACGCTCGGTGTTGTGCTGAACCGGCCGAGCGAGGTGCCGGTGGACCAGGTCGCGCCGGACTGGGCCGAGTTCGTCGCCGATCCGGCCGAGGCGTTCATCGGCGGCCCCGTCGAACAGGACACGCCGCTGTGCCTCGCGACGCTCCGCAACGGCGAGTCGCCGTCCTCCGTCCCTGGCACGATCGCCGTCAGCGGCCCGGTCGCCCTCGTCGTGCTGGACTCCGACCCGGACGAGCTGGTGTCGAAGGTGCGCGGGATGCGGGTGTTCCTCGGCTACGCCGGGTGGGACGCCGGGCAGCTCGAAGGGGAGCTGGAGCGCGAGGACTGGATCGTCGTCCCCGCGCTCCCCAGCGACGTCTTCGCCGATCCGGACACCGACCTGTGGGCGCGCGTGCTGCGTCGGCAAGGCGTCCCGACGGCGCTGCTGGCCACGCACCCCGGCAACCTCCAGCTCAACTAGCGGTCGCCAGCGCCGCAAGCACAACCCCCGCAGCCGCCCGCTGGCTCCGGCTCCGGGACGGCGGCAGCGGCGCGGTTGCCGAGCACGCCACCGGCCGCGAGCAGGCCGAGCAGTCCGACGACGCTAAACACCGCAGCCAACGTCGTCCCGAGCGCGGACGGCATGGCCAGCGCGGCGAGACCGCCCGCGATGCCAACAACGCCCGCCGCCATCGTCGGTAGACCGGCCACCTTGTTGCCGACGGCGAAGGCTTCGTCGCTGCGCAGGGTCGCCTCGGTGCGCACACCGGTGCCCCGATCCCTGCTGAGCCTGCCCTGCCAGCCGAGGAAACCGCCGACACCGACGAGCAGCCCGCCGATCAGGGGAATGAGCGCGACAACGACCATCCTTCGAGGATAAGCCGCCCCCGCGCACGTAGGCGTCGCGGCCTGGCGAGGTGTGGCCCGCGCCGCTGCCAGCCGGGTCAGGACGACGTCGTCGGGGCTTGCGGCTACCATGGAGCGCATGAGCACGGCACGCCTGCTCCTTCTTAGTAAGCCGCGCTGACCACCAGGTCACGCGCGGCGACCCCTCATGCCTCCATGGCTGAGGGGTTCCGCTGTTTAAAGGGGCAGGAGACCGGCACCGAAAGGGAAGGGCTAGTCGATGAGCGAGGCATCCGGCGCGCCAGCGCACCGGTACACCGCGACGGTCGCGGGTGAGATCGAGCGACGCTGGCAGGACTACTGGGAGAAGAACGGCACGTTCCGCGCGCCGAACCCAGTTGGCGACCTCGCGGCCGACGGCGCGCCCACCGGCGACAAGGTGTTCGTGCAGGACATGTTCCCGTACCCGTCGGGCGCCGGGCTGCACGTCGGCCACCCGCTGGGCTACATCGGCACCGACACCTTCGCCCGGTTCAACCGGATGCTGGGCCGCAACGTGCTGCACACGCTGGGCTTCGACGCCTTCGGCCTGCCCGCCGAGCAGTACGCCGTGCAGACCGGCACCCACCCCAGGGTGACTACCGAGGCCAACATCGCGAACATGAAGCGGCAGCTCAGGGCGCTGGGCCTTGGCCACGACGAGCGGCGCTCGTTCGCGACGACGGACCCGGAGTACTACCGCTGGACGCAGTGGATCTTCCTGCGGATCTACAACTCCTACTACGACGCAGAGCAGGGCAAGGCGCGCCCGATCGCCGAGCTGGCGGCGGAGTTCGCCGACGGCACCCGCGAGACGCCGGACGGTACGCCGTGGGCCGACCTGACCCGCGCCGAGCAGTCCGAGGTGCTGGACACCTACCGGCTGGCCTACGTCACCGAGTCGCCGGTCAACTGGTGCCCCGGGCTTGGCACGGTGCTGTCGAACGAGGAGGTCACCGCCGAGGGCCGCAGCGAGCGGGGCAATTTCCCCGTCTTCCGCCGCAACCTCAAGCAGTGGATGATGCGCATCACCGCCTACGCCGACCGCCTGGTCGACGACCTGGACCGGCTGGACTGGCCGGAGAAGGTCAAGGCGATGCAGCGCAACTGGATCGGCCGCTCGCACGGCGCCGAGGTGCACTTCCCGGTCGAGCAGGACGTCATCGAGGTGTTCACCACCCGGCCGGACACGCTGTTCGGCGCGACGTACATGGTGCTGGCCCCGGAACATCCGCTGGTGGACACGCTGACGACCGAGGCGTGGCCCGCCGATGTCGACAGCCGGTGGACCGGCGGCGCTTCGACCCCGCAGGAGGCGATCGCGGCGTACCGGCGGCAGGCGTCGATGAAATCGGAGCTGGACCGGGAGGAGAACCGCGACAAGACCGGCGTGTTCACCGGTTCGTACGCGACCAACCCGGTCAACGGCGCGCGGATCCCGGTGTTCGTCGCGGACTACGTCCTGATGGGCTACGGCACCGGCGCGATCATGGCGGTGCCCGGCCAGGACCAGCGCGACTGGGACTTCGCCGAGGAGTACGGGCTGCCGATCGTCCGCACCGTGCAGCCGGAGAAGGGCTTCGACGGGCAGGCGTACACCGGCGACGGCCCCGCGATCAACTCCGCCAACGACAGCGGGCTGTCGCTGAACGGCCTCGGCGTCGACGAGGCGAAGAAGACCACCATCGCCTGGCTGGAGGAACACGGCCACGGCAAGGGCACCGTGCAGTACAAGCTGCGGGACTGGCTGTTCTCGCGGCAGCGGTACTGGGGCGAGCCGTTCCCGATCGTCTACGACGTCGAGGGCATCGCGCACGCGCTGCCGGAGGACATGCTGCCGGTCGAGCTGCCAGACGTCGACGAGTACGCGCCGACCACCTACGACCCGGAGGACGCCGAGACCAAGCCGTCGCCGCCGCTGGAGAAGGCGACCGACTGGGTCGAGGTGGAGCTGGACCTTGGCGACGGACCCCGGCCGTACCGCCGCGAGGTCAACACCATGCCGAACTGGGCGGGTTCGTGCTGGTACCAGCTGCGCTACGTCGACCCGACCAACGACGACGCGATGTGCGACCCGGAGAACGAGCGGTACTGGATGGGGCCGCAGCCGGAGACGCACGGCGCGGACGACCCGGGCGGCATCGACCTGTACGTCGGCGGCGTCGAGCACGCCGTGCTGCACCTGCTGTACGCGCGGTTCTGGCACAAGGTGCTCTACGACCTGGGCTATGTCTCGTCGCAGGAGCCGTACCGCAAGCTGTTCAACCAGGGCTACATCCAGGCCTACGCCTACACCGACGCGCGCGGCGTGTACGTGCCCGCAGATGAGGTCACCGAGGAGAACGGCACGTTCTTCTACAACGGCGAAGAGGTCTTCCAGGAATACGGCAAGATGGGCAAGAGCCTCAAGAACGTCGTCACGCCGGACGAGATGTTCGACCAGTTCGGCGCGGACACGTTCCGGTTCTACGAGATGTCCATGGGGCCGTTCGACGATTCGCGGCCGTGGGCGACGAAGGACGTCGTCGGCGCGCAGCGGTTCCTGCAACGGCTGTGGCGGCTGGTCGTCAACGAGGACACCGGCGAGCTGCGGGTGTCGGAGTCGGACACTGTCGAGCCGACCGAGGACGACCTCCGCGCGCTGCACAAGGCCATCGCCGGGGTGCGCGCCGACTACGTCGACCTGCGGTTCAACACCGCCGGCGCGAAGCTGATCGAGCTGAACAACTACGTCACCAAGACGTATGGTTCTGCGGAGAGCACGCCGCGCGGGCTGGTGGAGCCGCTGGTGCTGATGCTGGCGCCGCTGTGCCCGCACATCGCGGAGGAGCTGTGGCGGCGGCTGGGCCACGAGACGTCGTTGACCAACGGGCCGTTCCCCGAGGTGGCGGAGCGCTATCTGGTCGACGACACCGTGGAGTACCCGATCCAGGTGAACGGCAAGGTGCGGTCGCGGATCACGGTGCCAGCCGACGCGGACAACGACGCGGTGCAGGCCGCCGCGCTTGGTGAGGAGAAGATCGCCGCGCTGCTGGACGGCGGTGAGCCGCGCAAGGTCATCGTCGTGCCCGGTCGCTTGGTCAACGTGGTGGTCTAGGTGGCTGGTGTTTTTCGCGTGGCGGTGACCCGGTAGCCCCGGCTGCTGGGCGAGAATGATCTCGTGACGTTGGGACGGTCGCCGAGACAGGCGGATTTGCTGACCACGACGGCCAACTATTGCGAGGGCCGGGTCG
>WHTY01000182.1 GCA_009377475.1 Actinophytocola sp. | reverse complement strand
CGCCGGATACGCCGACCTCAAGGTACCCATCCCCTGGTGGAACAACCGCACCCTACGATTCACCTTCCCACCCCGCTGACCACCGCCCGACAGCACACGTGAGACCTCAACACAATTACCGCACCGGGAATCGAGGTTAGGCGTCGTAGTCGACCTCGACGGTCTCCGTGATCGGGTGGCTCTGGCAGGTCAGCACGAAGCCCTCGTCCAGCTCGGATTGTTCAAGGGCGAAGTTGCGGCGCAGGTCGACCTTGCCGGACGTCACCTTCGCCCGGCAGGTGCCGCACACCCCGCCCTTGCAGGCAAACGGCAGGTCCGGCCGTCCCCGTTGCGCGCCCTCCAGCACCGACGTTCCCGCCGGGACGGCGACGGTGGTCGCGCGCCCGTCGAGCCGCACGGTGACCTCGAAGGTCTCGCCCTCGACGTCCGGCTCGGGGTGCGTCGCGGGCGCGGGCGGCAGGTCGCCGACGTAGAACAGCTCCTGGTGCACCCGCTCGCTCGCGACGTCGTGGTCGAGCAGCACGTCGCGGATGTCGGTGACCATGCCGAACGGCCCGCACAGCCACCAGTGGTCCACCAGCGCCGGGTCGCCGAGCAGCGGAAGCAGCGCTCGCAGCCGGTCGGCGTCGAGCCGTCCGGTGAACAGCTCCACCTCGCGGGGTTCGCGGGAGAGCACGTGGATCAGGTCGAGTCGGGTCGGGTAGCGGTCCTTGAGGTCGGCCAGTTCCTCGGCGAACATCACCGTGCTGGTGCGCCGGTTGCCGTACAGCAGCGTCACCGTGGCGTCCGGGTGCCGTAGCACCGAGGCCGCGATCGACAACGCGGGCGTGATGCCGGACCCCGCCACGACGAGCACGTGATGTCCCGGGACGTTGATGTCCAGCGTGAACGAGCCGGTCGGCGGGGACACCTCGATCTCGTCGCCCGGCTGGACGTCGTGCACGAGCCACGACGAGAACAGCCCGTCCGGCACCTCGCGCACGCCGATGCGCGGCTTGGCGCCCGCGGGCGCGCAGATGGAGTAGTTGCGGCGTTCCTCGCGGCCGTCGACGTGGCGGCGCAGCACGAGCGACTGGCCGGGCTGGAAGTCGAAGCGGTCCGCGAGTTCGGCGGGGACGTCGAAGGTGACCGCGACGGCGTCGTCGCACAGCCGCGTGACGTCGGCGACGGTCAGCGGGTGGAACTCGCCGCGAAGCTTCGATACGGCAGGGGCGGTCACTAGATCTCCTTGACGTGTTCGAATGGTTCGGCGCAGACCCGGCAGCGGCGCAACGATTTGCACGCGGTCGCCGAAAAGCGCGACAGTTCCTCGGTCTCTGCCGCGCCACAACGCGGGCAGCGGACGACGTGCATGGGCGCGCCGAGCGTGAGTGGGATCGGGCCGTCGTTGCGTGGCGCGGCGCCGGGCGGGGAGATGCCCGCCTCGGCCAGTTTGCGCTTGCCCTCGGCGGTGATCCAGTCGCTGCTCCACGGCGGATGCAGCACGGTGCGCACCTCGACGTCGTCGTACCCGGCGTCCTGCAGCGTGTGCACCAGGTCGTCGCGCATTGTGTCCATCGCGGGGCAGCCGGTGTACGTCGGCGTGATGGTGACGACCACCGTGCCGTCGGATTCGGACACCTCGCGCAGCACGCCGAGGTCGGCGAGGGTGAGCATGGGCAGCTCGGGGTCGGTCACCGTCGCGGCGACCGATCGGGCGATGGCAAGCGTCACCATGTCGCCTCCGGGTGTGCCCGCGCCACCGACTGCATCTCGGACAGCAGGTAGCCCATTGCCTCGGTGTGCACGCCGTCCCGGCCGGTGCGGCCGGAAACGCCCGCGCGTGCGGGGGCGTCGGGCACTGTCAACGTCGCCGCGGAGCACACCTGCGTGAGGACGTCGTCGAACTCCACGCGCAGCTCCGACGGCTCGACCGCGATGTCCGGCAGTCGCTCCACAACGGAGTGTGACTCGAACAGCTCGCCGACGTACGGCCAGAGGTCGTCCAAAGCGGACTGCATGCGCTGGTGCGAGTAGTCGGTGCCGTCGCCGAGCCGCACTGTCCACTGTGCTGCGTAGTCGCGGTGGTAGGTGACTTCCTTGACGCCCTTGGCGGCGATCGCGGCCAGCACCGGGTCGCGCGAGTCGGTGAGTCGTTGCAACAGCGCCAGTCGCCAGGTCGAGAACACCAGCAGCTGCGCGATCACGCCAGCGAAGTCGGCAGTGTCGTGAGTGGACAGTTCGGCGAGGCGGACGTTGCGGAACTCGTGCTCGTCGCGGAAGGACGCCAGCGAGTCCTCGCTACGGCCGGAGCCCTCGGCCTTGGCCGCGCGTGTCAGCAGCAGCCGCGCCTGGCCGAGCAAGTCGAGCCCGATGTTCGCCAGCGCGACCTCGTCCTCCAGCTCCGGCGCGCGGGTGCACCACTGCTGCAGCCGGTGCGACATGATCAACGCGTCGTCGCCGAGCATCAGGCAGTACGCCGCAAGGTCGTCACCGTCCACACCGGATGGCAACGACGTGTCCACACCGGACAGTGGGTCCTCGAAGCCGGTGCCGAACGCCCAGCGTGCCTCGTCGTTGGCCTCGCTGACGGCTTCGTACGCATTGTCGAAAGACATCACTAAGTCACGCTCACATGTGGGGCACGTTGTCGGGGATGTCGTAGAACGTCGGGTGCCGGTACACCTTGTCCGCGCTCGGCGCGAAGAACGGGTCCTTCTCGTCCGGGCTGGACGCGGTGATGTCGGCGGCCTTCACGACCCAGATGCTGACGCCCTCGTTGCGCCGGGTGTACAGGTCGCGGGCGTGGCGGATCGCCATCTCGTCGTCCGCCGCGTGCAGCGACCCGACGTGCACGTGGTTCAGTCCGCGCTTGCTGCGCACGAACACCTCGTACAACGGCCACTCGTGCTTGACCGGTTCCATCTCCGGCTGCATCTCGCTCACACTGCCTCCCGGTGCTTGCGGGCGTAGGCGGCCGCGGCCTCGCGCACCCACGCGCCCTCGTCGTGCGCCCGCTTGCGGTGGGCGACGCGCTGCGCGTTGCACGGCCCGTTGCCGCGCAGCACTTCCTTGAACTCGGACCAGTCGATCTCGCCAAAGTCGTAACTCGCGCGCTCGGCGTTCCACCGGAGGTCAGGGTCGGGCAGCGTCACGCCCAACGCCTCCGCCTGCGGTACCGTCATGTCGACAAAGCGCTGCCGCAGCTCGTCGTTGGTGTGGCGCTTGATCTTCCACGACATCGACTGCGCGGTGTTGGGCGAGTCGCCGTCCGGCGGACCGAACATCATCAGCGACGGCCACCACCAGCGGTTTGTCGACTCCTGCACCATTTCGCGCTGCGCGTCGGTGCCGCGCATCATCGTCATCAACAGCTCGTAGCCCTGCCGCTGGTGGAAGGACTCCTCCTTGCAGATGCGGATCATGCCCCGCGCGTACGGCCCGTACGAGCAGCGGCACAGCGGCACCTGGTTGCAGATCGCCGCGCCGTCCACCAGCCAGCCGATCACGCCGACGTCCGCGAACGTCAACGTCGGGTAGTTGAAGATCGACGAGTACTTCTGCTTCCCGCTGATCAACCGTTCGGTCAAATCGCGCCGGTCTGCACCCAACGTCTCGGCCGCCGAGTACAGGTACAGCCCGTGCCCGGCCTCGTCCTGCACTTTCGCCAGCAGGATCGCCTTACGCCGCAGTGACGGCGCTCGCGTGATCCAGTTGCCTTCCGGTTGCATGCCGATGATCTCGGAGTGTGCGTGTTGCGCGATCTGCCGGATCAACGTCGCCCGGTACTTCTCCGGCACCCAGTCGCGCGGCTCGATGCGCTGATCGGCCTCGATGGTGTGCTCGAAGTGCGCCTCGAGCGGTTCGGTGGTCGTCTCGGGGTGGGCTCCGTGGGGGGTGGGTGGTGGGCGCAATGTCACTGTTGCTCCTTCGACACGAGGGTCAGCACGTCGTACTTCGCCGCCGACTCGCCGTCGGCGTTGGTGACGTCGGTGTCCCAGCGCACCTCGCCGTAGTCGGCGTTCTCGCGCGGCGTGATCTGCTTCGCGGTGAGCGTCACGGTCAGTTCGTCGCCCGGCTTGACCGGCGTGAGGAACCGCAGGTTCTCCAGGCCGTAGTTCGCGAGCACCGGCCCCGGCTCTGGCGAGACGAACAGCCCCGCCGCGAACGACACCACCAGGTACCCGTGCGCCACGATGCCCCCGAACAGTGGGTTCGCCGCCGCAGCCGCTTCATCCGTGTGGGCGTAGAACGTGTCGCCGGTGAACTCCGCGAAGTGCGCGACGTCTTCCTCGGTGACACGGCGCGGTCCGGCCACCACCGTGTCGCCGATGCGCAGCTCGGCGAGCGACTTGCGGAACGGGTGCGTTCCCTCGGTCCGGGGCGCACCGGGCACCCACTGACGGGTGACCTCGGTGAGCACGGCCGGGCTGGCCTGGACGGCGGTCCGCTGCATGTGGTGCTTGACGCCGTTGAGGCCGCCCATCTCCTCGCCGCCACCGGCGCGGCCGGGTCCGCCGTGCACCAGCGCGGGCAGCGGCGAGCCGTGTCCGGTGGACTCCTTCGCGTTGTCGGCGTCCAGCACGAGCAGCCTGCCGTGCCACGGCGCGACGCCGAGCACCACGCTGCGCGCGAACGCCTTGTCGCTGGTCACCACCGACCCGACGAGGCTGCCCTCGCCGCGCGCGGCCAGCTCGATGACCTGCTCCGTCGAGGTGTACGGGATCAACGTCGACACCGGGCCGAACGCCTCCACCTGGTGCGGTTCCGCGCGCTCGGGGTCGTCCACTCGCAGCAGGACCGGGGAGATGAACGCGCCCCGCTCTGCGTCGGCGTCCACGACGTCGACCTGCCCGGGGTCGCCGTAGACGACGGTCCCGACGTCCATCAACGCCTTGAGCGAACGCCGTACCTCTTCGCGCTGTTCGAGGCTTGCGAGTGCGCCCATGCGCACGCCCTCGCTGGCGGGGTTGCCCACGGTGACCTTCGCGAGCCGTGCAGATACGGCGCTCGCGACGTTGTCCATCAGCTCGGCGGGCACGAACGCGCGACGGATCGCGGTGCACTTCTGGCCCGCCTTGACGGTCATCTCGGTGACCAATTGTTTAATTGGCTATCCATATCGATGCAGTAGTCTGCGACCGTGCTGGATCGTCCGCGGGCAGGTGTGCACTACCCGGGAAGTCTCGCTGACCTGCGGGCTTGGTTCCCGAACGACGCCGCGTGCCTGGACTTTCTTGACTGGTTG
>WHTY01000051.1 GCA_009377475.1 Actinophytocola sp. | reverse complement strand
GGGGCGGCCTCGACCAGCGTTACCTCCGCGCCCATCCGGCGCGCGGCGCAGGCCAGTTCCGAGCCGATGAACCCGGCTCCGACGATCACCACCCGGCTGTCGGGCCGGATCGCGGTGCGCAACGCGCGGGCGTCGTCCAGCGTGCGCAACGTGTGCAGCCCGGACAGCGCCGGGAGCCCGGGCAGGGTGCGCGCGGTCGCCCCGGTGGCCAGCACGGCGGCCGTGTATGGCACCGCGGCGTCCCCCGCGCGGATCACCCGCTGCTCGACGTCCAGTCCGGTGGCTGGCGTGCCGAGCCGCAGGTCGACGTCGAGCTTGTCGCGCAGCGAGTCTTCGGTGCGGAACTGCTTCGGCGTGCCGTCGCCGGTCAGGAACTCCTTCGACAGTGGCGGCCGGTCGTACGGCAGGTGGTCCTCCGCGCCGAGCAGCGTGATCGCGCCGCTGAATCCGGCTCGCCGCGCGGATTCCACCGCCCGCAGCCCAGCAAGCGACGCGCCGACGACAACGAGCCGCGACACCAGGTCAGCCCTCCAGCCGCAGCGCCTGCGTCGGACATTGGTCGACGGCGTCCTCCAGGTCGGCGCGGTCCGCCTCGGTGAAGTCCTCGGTGAGCAGGTGCACGATGCCGTCGTCGCCCACCTCGAAGACGTCGGGGCGCAGCCCCTCGCAGATGCCGTGGCCGGTGCAGACGTCGGTATCGATGTGGATCTTCATCCGTGCTCCCTTGCTCTCAGATGTCACCGCGCGAGGACGGCGGTGACGCTGCCCAGTTTCCCCATATCGGACACCACATTGTCGCCAAGTTCAACCGGTTCGGCGCGGGTCATCGAGCCGGGAAGGACGACGTGGCCGGGCTCCAGCGTGATGCCGAGCGGACCGACGGTGTTGGCCAGCCACACCAGCGCGTTCAGCGGCGAGCCGAGCACGGCCGCGCCGGAGCCGGTGGCGCGCAGTTGGCCGTTGATGTGGAACGCGCAGCCAGCGGTGCGCAGGTCGACGTCGCCCAGTCGGGCGGGTTTGCTGCCGAGGACGACACCGCCGGACGATGCGTTGTCGGCGATGGTGTCGACGATCGAGATGCGCCAGTCGGTGATGCGGGAGTCCACGATCTCCAGCGCGGGGACGACGAACTCGACCGCGCGCATCGCGTCGGCGGCCGTGACGCCGGGTCCGGACAGCGGCTTGCCGAGCACGAACGCGATCTCCGGTTCGATCCGGGGTTGCAGGAAGCGGCTGGCGTCCAGCGGCAGGTGCTCGACGTGGAACATGTTCGCGAGCAGGTGGCCGTAGTCCGGCTGGTGCACCCCCATCTGCCGCTGCATCGCCTGGGATGACAGCCCGACCTTGTGGCCTTTGATCTCGTCGCCCGCTTCGATCCAGCGGCGAACCTGTTCCTGCTGGATGTGGTAGGCGTCGGTGAGGTCGGCGTCGGGGAATCCGGTGATGATCGGCTCGACGGGAACGCCACTGTCGTACGCGCTGAGCAGGTGTTCCGCGGCCTTGGTGATGGCGTCGGCGTCCATGTTCGCTCCCTCGGCTTGCCCTGCCATGGTCGGGTAGACCATACTAGA
This sequence comes from Actinophytocola sp., assembly GCA_009377475.1. Taxonomy (GTDB): domain Bacteria; phylum Actinomycetota; class Actinomycetes; order Mycobacteriales; family Pseudonocardiaceae; genus Haloechinothrix_A. Next base: position 32,995 of record WHTY01000051.1, on the reverse strand, counting down.
ACACGTTACAGTTTTGCCATGGCGGCGGAAGGTGAGTCGATGAAGTTCAGCATGTCGGTCGCGCTCTGTCCGCCCGACCAGCTCGCGGAGCTGGCGGTCGCCGCCGAACAGAACGGGTTCTCCTCGGTGGTGCTGCCCGACTCGCTGTTCTACTCCGAAGAGGTGTCCGCCGACTACCCGTACACCGCCAACGGCCAACGGTTCTGGGGCGCCGAGACGCCGTGGGTCGACCCGCTGATTGCCGCGACGTCGATGGCCGCCGCGACCAGCGAGATCCGGTTCTACACGTCGGTGCTCAAGCTGGGCTCGCGGCATCCGGTGGTGCTGGCGCGGCAACTCGGGTCGGTGGCCGCGCTGACCGGCGACCGGTTCGGGCTCGGACTCGGTGTCGGCTGGTCGCCGGAGGAGTTCGCGTGGTGCGGCGTGCCGTACGAGCGCAGGGGCAAGCGCACCGACGAGGCGATCGAGGTGCTGCGGCTGATCCTCGACGGCGGGATGGTCGAGTACCACGGCGAGTTTTTCGACTTCGGCAAGCTGCGGATGAGTCCCGCGCCGCGCGAGCGGATGCCGTTCTACATCGGCGGGCACTCCAAGCCCGCGCTGCGCCGCGCCGCCCGCTACGGCGACGGTTGGTCGTCCGCGATGATGACGATCGACGAGCTGCGCACCACGATCGGGCGGCTGCGGGAGCTGTTGGCGGAGTACGACCGCGCGGACGCTCCGTTCGAGTTCCAGGCGGTGTGCGTCGATCGGTTCGGCGTGTCGGGTTACCGCGAGCAGGCCGAGGCGGGCGTGACCGACGCCGTGGTGATGCCGTGGGTGTTCGATGGCCTGCCGTTCGACGCGCCGGTGTCGTCCAAAGTGGACTCGGTGAAGAAGTTCGCCGACGAGGTGATCGCGGAGGTTCGGGCGTGAGGACTATGTCGGCGTGGCGTGCCACGCGCGAGGAGGAGGTCGCATGAGTGTCACGGTGTGTTGGGACGAGGCCACTGAGCAGCCACCGTCGCGGCGGGCGGCGCTGGCGTCGATGCGCGCGGTCGACGCGGGGGACAAGGACGCCTGGCTGGCGCTGTTCGCGCCCGACGCCGTGGTCGAGGACCCGGTCGGGCCATCGGGCTTCGACCCGGAGGGGAAGGGACATCGCGGGCCGGACGGCCTCGCGGCGTTCTGGGACACCGCCATCGCGTCCGTGGAGCGGTTCGAGTTCGTGGTGCACGACTCGCACGCGGCCGGTGACGAGGTCGCCAACGTCGCCACGATCACGACTCACCTGCCTGTCGGGTACCGCGTCGACACCGACCTCGTCGCGGTGTACCGGGTCGACGAGGCGGGGCAGTTGCTGTCGATGCGCGCGTTTTGGGAGGTCGAGCGCGCCATGGCGACCGCGCGACAGGAGTCGCGACAGGAGTAAGGCCTCGCTGCTCTCGCCTTCGCCAGGGATATTGCGCGATCCACGCCCGATTCGACGTCCTTTGTCCGTCTTTCGCGACCATTTGCCTGGCGAAGTCGCGCCGACCGCAGGATGCCTTCTCCATGGCACAGAAATTGCGCGTGTTTGCCGGTAGTTGATGGTGTCAGCTAACGTCGTTTCAGTTTAGTGGATAGCCACTTCTCTCACTGAAACGACGGGCGGCGGTATGCATATCGACCCGGAGAAAGCGAAGGCGCTGCCGTTTCGGCCTATCGAAGCTGCGGTCGAGCGCGGCAGGCTGCGGTTTTTCGCGAAGGCCATCGGGCAGGATGACCCGATCTACAGCGACGTCGATGCGGCGCGCCAGGCGGGGCATCCGGACCTGCCGGTGCCACCGACGTTCTTCTTCAGTTTGGAACTCGAAGCCCCCGACGCGTTCTCATTCCTCGCGGACTTGAACATCAATCTGGGTCGCATTCTGCACGGCGAGCAGTCGTTCACCTATCACTCGCTGGCCTACGCGGGCGAGACGCTGATCCTGAAACCGCGAATCAGCGACGTCTACACGAAAAAGGGCGGCGCGCTGGAGTTCCTGGTAAAGCACACCGAGATAACGCGGCCCAACGGCGAACCGGTCGCCGATGCTGAATTCAGCCTCGCCATCAGTCATTCGGAGGTCACCGCATGACGACCACGACCGACATCGCGGTCGGCACCCAGTTGCCGCCGCTGCGCATCGAGCCGATTTCGCGCGCCACGCTGGCGCTGTTCGCTGGCGCGTCGGGCGACCACATGCCGATCCACATCGACAGCGACGCCGCGAAGAAGTTCGGCTACGACGACGTCTTCGCGCACGGCATGCTCTCGATGGCCTACCTCGGCAGGTTGCTCACCAACTGGGTGCCGCAGGACAAGATCAAGACCTACCGGGCGCGGTTCACGGCCGTCACCCCGCTGCACGCCGAACCCACCTGCACCGGCCGCGTCACCGCGGTCGACGACGGCCTCGCCACCGTCGAACTCACCGTCACCATCGCCGACGGCACCGTCACGCTGCGCGGCGACGCCACCATCGACATCACCTGAAAGGCAGCCATGGGAAAGCTCGACAACAAAGCCGCGCTCGTCACCGGGTCGGGGCGCGGCATCGGCCGCGAGATCGCCCTCAAACTGGCCGGTGACGGCGCGCGCGTCGTGGTCAACGACCTCGATGCCGAACCGGCCAAGGACACCGTCGCCGCCATCGAAGCGGCGGGCGGGACGGCGGTCGCCTGCGTCGGCAGCGTCACCGACGACGACTTCGCCGACCGGTTCGCCCAGACCGCGGTGGACAACTTCGGTGGCATCGACATCATCGTCAACAACGCGGGCTACGTGTGGGACTCGGTCATCCAGAAAATGACCGACGAGCAATGGGATGACATCCTCGACGTCCACCTCAAGGCACCGTTCCGGATCCTGCGGGCCGCGCAGCCGGTGATCTCCGCTGCCGTCAACGAGGCGAAGCAGGCGGGGGAGCCGGTGCCCTGCCGGAAGGTCGTCAACATCTCCTCGATCGCGGGCCTCGGTGGCAACGCGGGGCAGTCGAACTACGCCGCGGCGAAGGCGGGCGTCACGGGGCTCACCAAGACGCTCGCCAAGGAATGGGGTCGCTACAACGTCACCGTCAACACCGTCGCGTTCGGACTGATCAAGACGCGAATGACCGAAGCGCCCGCCGGTGAGGGCGCCACCGTCAACATCGGTGGCAAGGAACTCAACATCGGCATCAACCCCGACGTGCTCGCGATGATGAAGCACATGATCCCGCTCGGCCGCAGCGGCACCCCGGCCGAGGCAGCCGGATCGGTGTATCTGCTGTGCATCCCCGAATCGGACTACGTCAGCGGCCAGACGCTCGTCTGCGGTGGCGGTTTCATGTTCTGACCGCGTGCACGCAGCGTTATCGCCTGGTCGCGGGCTGGTAGCAACGGCGCTGACCTGGCAGCGTGGCTAGTCGGGCCTGTCGCCGACACGCGAGGTAGCCATGGGCGCACCGATGCCAATGCTGGTCATCCAGGGTGTCGCGCTCGTCCTGATCGCGGCGTTCGCGGCGGTACGTCTCGCGCACGCGCATCCCGCGTCGGCGCTGCGCGCGTACGTCCGGCGCGAGGACGACGCAGCTGAAGTGCTGATGAGCCTCGGCATGCTCGCCATGCTGTTGCCCGCCGGGTGGCCGATCCCGAGGACCGGCTGGCTGGCGGTGTTCGCGCTCGCCGCGGTCGTGCTCGCGGTGAGCTGGGTGCGGCGACGCGACGTCGACGCGTGCTGCGTGCCGTCGCAGTGCGGACATCACCTGCTCGGCTCGATCGCGATGCTGCTCATGCTCGCCGCGATGGCGGGCCATTCCGGCGGGCACGGTCACGACATGGCACCGGCGAGCGGCCCCGCGCTCATCGCGGCCGCGGGGATCGGGGCGGCGTACTTCGCGATCGACGTCGGCGCGTGCCTGGTGCGTGGCCGGGCGCGGTCGACGTCCACGATGCCGCTGGTGTTGCGGCACCGCACCCGGCTGACCGCAAGGGCGGCAATGAACACGATGATGGCGGGCATGCTGGTCACAATGGCCTGACCGGTCTGACCGGTCTGACCACCTACGGCTCCGCGCTCGCGTGCGGCGTGCCGGTGGTCGCTTCGCCGTTGGCGCTCGGGGTGTCGTCGGTGTTGCGGTACAGCACGCCCAACGCCCACGTCACCGGACCAGCCAGCAGCACGCTGCCCAGCTCGGCGGGCGGCAGCCACCACGGCCCGATCGTGCGTTCGCGAGTCACGATCGCGCGACCGACGATCTCGGCGGCCTCGGCGGAGCTCATGCCAGGCAACTGCCGCATGATCGGCGTCGGCGCGCTCATCCGGGTGTAGATGAGGGCGGGGTAGAACGTCGACACCGCGACGCCGTCCCCGGCGATCTCCGGTGCGATGCCGCGCAGCCACGTGTCGAACGCGCTCTTCGACGCCTGGTACGCGCCCCAGCGCGGCGCGGGGGTCAACCGGACGCCGATGGTGGAGACGTTGATGATCTGCCCCTGCCCGCGTGCCCGCATCGACGGCAGCAGGGCGAGCAGCATGCGCACCGGGCCGAGGTAGTTGACGCCGATGGTGCGCTCGAAGTCGTGGAACCGGTCGTATTGGAGGTCCACCGACCGCCGGATCGACTTGCCCGCGTTGCTGACGACGACGTCGACGTGGCCGTGCTCGGCCAGGATCGTGCCCGCCAGGGCCTCGGCTGCCACGGGGTCGGCCAGGTTCGCGCAGTAGAAGTACGCCGTGCCGCCCGATGCGGTGATGTCGTGGGCGACCTCGGCAAGTCGTTCCTCGGTGCGGGCCGCGAGCAGCACCGTCGCGCCCGCCCGGGCGAGCAGCCGCGCGGTCGCGGCACCCACCCCGTACGACGCGCCGGTGACCAGCACGTTCTTGCCCCGCACGGCGGCGGCCAGCGCCGCGAGGTCGTGGCCGGGGCGAGGGTTGACGGCCCAGTTCACGGCCTTGGTGACGGTGCTGGTCAGGGTGGACAGCATCGGGTTCACTCCTCGGGGGTGCGCATCGCGTCGAGCCCCGCGATGACGGTGCGGGCCGTGAAGTCGAGAAGCTGCTCCCAGTTGCACGGGTGCAGCACCTGCCTGCCGCCCGTGACGTGCTCGGCGAGGCCGGTGACCGTCGCCCACACGAACGGCAGCGCCAGCTGCATCTCGCCAGGCGCGACCGGACGTTTCGCGGTGCGCGTCAGCGCCGCGCCGAGGGTGTTCAGCACCCGTTGTGCCGCCCCGGCCAGCGGCCGCGCGATGTCGTTGGCCGACGGATGCTCGCCGAGCACCATCGACCAGATGTTCAGCTCCCGCCCGAACACGCGGTAGACGTCGAGGTACGCCGTTGCGATCGTGGCGATGACCTGGTCGCCGGTCTCCGCGACCCGGCACGCGGGGGCGATCTCGGCGTGGAAGTCGTCGAGTCGCTGCGCGAGCAACGTCGCGAACAGGTCCTCCGTGCCCCGGAAGAAGACGTGGATCGTGTCCTCGCTGACCCCGGCGTCCGCGGCGATGTCGGGCGTCGTCAGCGCGGCGTACCCGCCGTCGGTGAGCCGTTGGCGTGCCGCGGACAGGATGTCGAGCCGTTGCCGGTCGCGCTGCTCCCAGCGCGTGCCCGCCACCGTCGACACCCGATCACCCCTCGTCGCGTCCGTGCCCGTGAACGCCGTTCGGAACGGCCTTACTATGCGTTCCGCGGTCGACCGTGGTCAATGGTAGGTGTTCGGCAGTCGTCGCTGACCTTGTGTGCGAAGTGTCGCGCCATGTCGACGGGACCAGAGGGCTTCAGCTCTCCGATAGCAGGTCGTAGACCCGTTCGCACGAGCCACTCGGACGCTGAACATGTCCAGCCGCTTGCGGTGGATCGCCTGCCCGGCGATCCACCGGGGCACCCGGTCCGAAATGTCTCAATAACCCCGACCGCATGATTACTGCAAGTGGTCCTGTGAGCCATGCCACATCATGGTTGCGTGAGCAACACTGTGCCGGCGCCTGGCTGTCGGACACCGGCGGGATTCCGCCATTGGCGCAGAACGTGACGGTAGAGGATCCGACGTCGGATCTGCTCGGGTCTGGAGAAGTTCTACTTGCCTGCTGTCATGTGTGGATTGTGTGTCGTCACCCGATTCGGGCCTGCTCGTTACTGCTAGCAAGCGGGCCGAAGGAGTCGACATGCACAGCAACGGAGGCCGTATCTCGACCGGGCGGGAGCGCGGGGTTGTGGCGAGCAGGACCGGAACGATCTCCCGCCGGATGGTCACAGCGTGGGTGGCGGTCGGGCTGCTGCTGGCTGGGATGGTGGCGGCGACACCAGCCGTGGCACATCCGGAGCCCGAGGGGCTGCAGGAGGGCGGCGTCGGGGTCATGGTGAATAGCCCCGAGGACCTGGCTGGGTTCCGCCAGGCTGCCCATTGGAGCGGCTCGGGTCCCGTCGCGGACCAGACGTCCGACCTCGTCTATGCCGGTACCGGATGCAGCCCCGTCGTGTACCAGCAGGTCGATGTCGATGGCAAGATCGCGATCGTCGACGACCAGCTAGACAGCCCCATCCCTGGCGATGTCTGTCCGACATACACGTTCGCTCAGAAGGCCCAAGCAGCGGAGCAGGCAGGGGCCATCGGCCTCATCCAGGTCCGCGGCGACAACCAGACCAGCGGACGAAACGCCGTGACCGCCGAGATCCCGGTGCTTGAACTCGCGAACCGCGACGGGCAACCGATCCGGGACGCGGTCGTGGCTGAGACGACAGTCAACGTCGCGCTCACGCGGCTCACCGATGTCCCGACGGAGCGCTTGTCGGATGTGCCGTGTGTGGACGGCATGGCAGGCCCGTTCGAGTGCGATGGCGTCGACCTGCTCGGATTCGTGCCCCACGCAGAGTTCGACAGCGCGGGCATCAGCGATATCTGGGGCTGGACCGATCCCGAACCCGGGTCTGACGGCGTGCACGACGAGTACGTGATGCTCGGCAAGACCAACGGCATCGCCTTTTTCCGCGTGACCGACCCGTCCAACGCCGTCTATCTCGGCGAACTGCCGAACCCGGGACTGGTCCAGGCGGTGTGGCACGACATCAAGGTGCACGACAACCACGCGTTCACCGTCAGCGAGTCGGAACAGCATGGCATGACGGTGTTCGACCTCACCCGTCTGCGCGGCGTGGAGGAGCCAAAGGAGTGGGATTCCGATGCCCACTACCGCTTCAACGCGGCCGCCCACAACATCGCGATCAATGAGGGCACCGGGTTCGCCTACATCGTCGGCGGCAACACCGGGCTTGTGGTGCCTGACCAGTGCCTGTCCGGGCTGCACATGGTCGACATCAACGACCCGAAGAACCCGACCTTCGCCGGTTGCTACCTCGAGGAGGGCGGCCCCGGTACCGCCGCGCGATCGGTCGGCAGCCCGGCGACGGAACTGTCACCTGCCGCCTACGTGCACGACACGCAGTGCGTGGTCTACGACGGGCCGGATGAGCGCCACGCAGGCAAGGAGATCTGCTTCAACGCCGCCGAGAACAAGATCGTCATTGTCGACGTCACGAACAAGGCGCTGCCGGTGACGCTCGGCGTGATGGACTATCCCGACGTGGGCTACGCCCACCAGGGGTGGCTCACCGACGACCACGGATACCTGGTCGTCAACGACGAACTGGACGAGATCAACGCCCTTCCCGAGGACTCCGACGAGCCCGGAATGAACACCCGCAGTATCGTGCTCGACGTGCGGGATCTAGAGGATCCGAAGGTCCACTTCGAGCACTTCCACGACACGGTCTCGCCGGACCACAACAACTATGTCCACGAAGGACTGCTGTACCAGTCGAACTACAGCAGCGGGCTGCGGGTCTTCGACACCGCCGCCGTCAATGATCCCGACGATCCACGGCTGGAGCCGGTGGGCTTCTTCGACACCTTCCCGGACCACAGCGGGGTGACGTTCGACGGTACCTGGTCGAACTACCCGTTCTTCGAATCGGGCACGATCGCCGTGAGCGGCCGGGAGGAGGGCCTGTTCCTGCTCCGGCTCGCCGACGACGAAGCGGCGGAACTTGGTGTCGAGATCACCACCGCCAAGCATCCGGTCAAGGTTCGGGCAGGCGAAACCGGGACTGCCGGCCTGCTCGTCAGCAACGTCGGCGACGCCGCCGACAGCTATGAGCTGACGGTCAGCGACCTGCCGGAAGGCTGGACGGCGAACGTCGATCCCGAGAAGCTCACCGTGGCGCCAGGCAGCGATGGCCTGGCCGCGGTCACCATCGAGGTCCCGTCTGGAGAGGCTCCAGGGAGAGCCACCTTCACCGTGACAGCAACCTCCACGACCGATGCCGATGTCTCCGCGTCCGCGGAGGTTGCCGTCGTTGTCCGCGGGGCAAGGTGACTAGTGAACCCTCAGTGCCAGGTGTGTCCGGTGATGCGCTCGTAGACGTCGATGTAGCGCTGTCGGGTCGTTCGCACGATGTCGTCCGGGATCTCCGGGCCGGGCGGCGTTTTGTCCCAGCCGGTGCTGACCGACCAGTCCCGCACGAACTGCTTGTCGAACGAGTGCTGCGGCCGCCCGGGTTGCCATTCGTCGACGGGCCAGAATCGGGAGGAGTCCGAGGTCAGGATCTCGTCGGCTAGCGTCATCGTGCCGTCAGGGTCGTAGCCGAACTCGAACTTGGTGTCGGCGATGATGATGCCGCGCGACGCCGCGTGCTCCGCGCCCCTGCGGTAGACGTCGATCGACGTCTGCCGCAGCCGCTCGGCGTCTTCCTTGCCGATCATGGCGACGACGTCGTCGAACGTGATCGGCTCGTCGTGGCCCTCGGACGCCTTCGTGGTCGGCGTGAAGATCGGCTCGGGGAGCTGGTCCGCCTCGACGAGGCCGTCCGGCAGCTCGACACCCGACACGGCGCCGGTGCGCTGGTAGTCCTTCAGCCCTGAGCCGGTCAGGTAGCCGCGCACGATGCACTCCACGCCGATCATGTCGAGCCGCTTGCAGCGGATCGCCCTGCCCCGGAAGTCGTCGGGGACGTCGGTGGTGGACAGCACGTGGTTCGGCACGACGTCCGCGAGCCGGTCGAACCACCACGCCGAGAGCTGCGTGAGCAGCGCGCCCTTGTCGGGGATCGGCGTCGGCAGCGAGACGTCGTAGACCGAGACCCGGTCGGACGCGACCAGCAGCAGGTCTCCCCGGTCGGTGTAGACGTCGCGGACCTTGCCGGTGTGAACGAGCTCCATGCCTGTTAGCCAATCACGCCGCCCGTCGCGTCGCGCGGCGGCTCCCGCTGTGCTGTGGCCTCCACGGCGCCGTGTCCGACGCTCAGAGCGTTGTGTCGTGCACTCTCGCCGTCGTGTCCGACGCTCAGTGTGTTGTGTCCGACGTTCCGGACGCTGTGTCCGACGTTCCGGACGCAAATTTCTGTGACCTCGCGCCGCCCTCGCCGCTCCTACCGGTAACCGAAAGGAGCCCACCATGACCACCTCGACCCGACGCATCGTCCAGTTGGCGATGTTCACGCTCGCCGCCGTCACCCTCGCCGTCGCGTTCAGCGGGATCGCGCTCGCCGCGCCCGGCGGCAGCGACCCCGTGAGCCCCACGCCGCACGTCAACCCGCCGGTCTACACCCTGCCGCCCGGCTGGGAGCCCGTCTCGCCGGAGGGCGAGCCGGAAGACCCGACCGAGCCCGCGCCGGAACCGCCCGCGGAACCCGAGCCGCCGACGCCCCCGGCGCCGCAGCAGCCGAAGCCGCAGCCGACACCTACCCAGCCACCCAGCCCCACGACGACGTCGGCCCCGGGGTCGCAGCCGTTCGCCACGCCACCAGCGACGTCCACCGACATCCCCGCCGCGAGCCAGCCCGCCAACGCCAGTGCCGTCCGGGCCGCCATCGGCGCGGGTCTGGTCGCCGTGCTACTCGGTGGTGGTTGGCTCGCGACGTCGTTGGCCCGCGTCATGCGGCGGGAGCGTCACTCGTGACATGGAAATTGCGGACAAGCCGGGCACTTCGCCCTACCCTCTTATTATGGAGGATGCCGAGCTGGCACGACGTGCGGTTGACGGCGATCAGCGCGCGTGGACCGAGATCTACGACGCCTACGCCGATCGGCTGCACGACTATTGTCACTCCATCGTGCGTAACCGTCACGACGCGGCGGACGCGCTGCACGACGCGTTCCTCACGGCGGCGACCAAGATCGGCCAGCTCCGCGACCCGAGCAGGCTGCGGCCGTGGCTGTACTCGATCTGCCGCACGCAGTGCCTCGCCGCGCTCCGGAAGCGCTCGCGCGAACGTCCCGACGAGGACGTGGCCGCGATGACCCCGCCGGTCGTCGATCGCGACGAGTACGTCGACGCCGAGCTGCGCCAACTCGTCGCGGACGCTTCGCTCGGCCTGGCCGCCAAGGACAGGGCGGTGCTCGACCTGCACCTGCGGCACGGCCTGGACGGCAAGGACCTCGCCGTCGCACTCGGCGTCACGCCGCATCACGCCACCGTGCTGCTCGGCAGGGTGCGCGGCAACGTCGAACGCTCGCTCGCCGCCTTGCTCGTCGGGCGCACCGGCAGGCGCGAGTGCGCCGAGCTGGACGCGATCCTCGGTGACTGGGGCGGCTCGCTGTCGCCGTTGATCCGCAAGCGAGTCGCGCGGCACATCGACGGCTGCGCGACGTGCGGCGAGCGGCGCGAACGCATGGTCAGCCCACTGGCGCTACTCGGCTCGCTACCAATGATCCCCGCGCCAGACGACCTGCGGGAGCGGACGCTGGACGACATCGCGCTCGCCTCGGCGCGACGTCCGATGGGTTCCCGCGCGCCCGGAGGCACCAGGACGCTCGGGCTCGCGGCCGGCTTCGCGGCGCTGCTGCTGATCGGCGGTGCGGTAGTCGCGCTGCAGACGTCGCCGGTGACGCCGGGGGACGCCACGGGCGCCGTCGCCGGACCCCAGGTGACGTCGACCCGGCCCACGGAGGCGACGCCAGAGACCACCACGGAACAGGTCGCCCCGGTGACCGTGACGACCACGACGACGGCCTCTCCGCCGACGTCTCCGCTAACGCCGCCAGCGACGTCCGAACCGGACGCTGGCACGGCGACGACTCCGCCAGCTGCGCGGGACACGACCGCGCCGGTGGTGTCCGACCTGCGGACCGATCGGCAGGGGATCGGACCGAGCGGCAGCACCTGTGAGACGACGACGGCCAGGGCTCGCGTGGTCGACGAGCCGACCGGTGAGCCCGCCGAGCCACTCGACGTCACGTTGTTCTGGCAGCACGCCGACGGCGCGGCGCACGAGGTCGTGATGGCACCGGAGTCGGCGGAGTCCTACGTCGCCGAGATCGGTCCGCCAGACGGCGGCGGGGACGTCGTGTGGTGGGTAATCGCGACCGACGCGGCAGGCAACGTCACGCGCAGCGCCGACCAGCCCCTCGCGGTGTACACCGTCTGCGTCCGCTGACGTCGTGAGTGCGGAACACGGCGGCGTGAACGAGGAACACGGCGTCGCCACTGCCGAATACGGCGTCGGGAATGTCGGACACAGCGTCGTGAGTGCAGGACACGACGTGGGCTGGGCCCGATAGGGTCGGATTGTGGACATCGACGTGTTCGTCGCGCAGCACAGGGCGGAATGGGACCGGCTGCGGTACTTGGTGCGCCGCGCGCGGAAGCTGAGCGGTCCGGAGGCCGACGAGTTGATTGCGCTGTACCAGCGCGCCGCGACGCACCTGTCGATCGTGCGCTCGACCGCGCCGGACCCGGCGCTGCTCAGCAGGCTGTCGTCGCTGGTCGCGCAGGGTCGTGCGGCTATCGCGGGGTCGCACAACCCGAGCTGGCGGGAGTTCGGGCTGTTCTTCTCCCGGCGTTTCCCCGCCGCGATCTACCGCGCGCGGGCATGGTGGGTTCCGGTCGCGGTGATGTTCCTGCTGGTCAGTGGCGCGCTCGCCGCGTGGATCGCGACCGACGTCAGCGTGCGCGGCCAGCTCGCCACCCCGGCGGAAATCGACCAGCTCACCGCGTCGGGCGGCGACTTCGAGAGCTACTACTCCTCGGCCCCGGCGGCGTCGTTCGCCTTCGACGTCTGGACGAACAACGTCTGGGTCAGCGCGGGCGCGCTCACGCTCGGGGTGCTGTTCGGCATTCCGGTGGTGATAATCCTGCTGACCAACGCGGTGAATGTCGCGGTGGCGGGCGGGATGATGGCCTCGGTGGGCAGGCTGGACATCTTCTTCGGGCTGATCACCCCGCACGGCCTGCTTGAGTTGACCGCAGTGTTCGTCGCGGCCGGCCTCGGCCTCAAGCTCGGCTGGACGGTGATCGATCCGGGACGTCGCAGCCGGTCGGCTGCGCTCGCGCAGGAAGGTCGCGCAGTCGTCGGGGTGGCGCTCGGCCTCGTCGTGGTGCTGCTGATCTCCGGCGTGATCGAGGCGTTCGTGACGCCGTCCGGACTGCCGACCGCCGCGCGCATCGGCATCGGTGTGCTCGCCGAGGTGGTGTTCCTGGCGTACGTCTTCGTGCTGGGGCGTCGCGCCGCGCAGGCGGGGGAGACCGGCGACGTCGACCCGAGCCACGCGGGCGCGAGCGCCCCAGCGACAGGCTGAGCGGTCGGCGGTCGCGCCGCGTCGGAGTCGCCTGCGCCGGCCGTTCCTAGATGTTGATCTACTTCCCGCGCGCTGTGACCAGCAAATCCAGGCAAAACGAACAGCGACGTGGTCATAACCCGCAGGAAGTAGATCAACTCGGGCACGAATGCTTGCAGCCGCCTTACCATCACGAGATGAGCAAGCACATTGCTGAGCGGGACGCGGAGATCCTTGCTGCTGCCGCCGGCGCAGACCCGGATCTCGATGAACTCGCTGTGTATGCGGCCGACGTGTCCATGGGCGACCTCGACCTGGCCTGAGCCGCTACAACCGCCCCTCGGACTTGAGCGCCAGGTACCGGTCCGCCAGCGCGGGCGGCAGTCGGTCCGGGGTGGCGTCCACGACGCTCACGCCGTGCCGCGCCAGCAACGTCGTCGCGTGGCGACGCTCCGCCGTGGTGCGCTCCGCCGCGGCCGCCTCGTACACCGTCTGCGCGTCGCCACGACCGGCCGCCATGTCCGCCACCCGAGGGTCCGCGATCCCCGCGACCAGCAGCTCGTGCCGCGACGTCAACGACGACAGCACCGGCAGCAGCCCGTGCTCGATCGGTGCGGCGTCCAGCCCGGTCAGCAACACCACCAGACTGCGCTGCCGCACCCGGCGCAACACCTCCGCCACCATGCCCCGCGCGTCCAGTTCCACAAGGGACGGTTCCACCGGCGCCATCGCGTTCACCAACGGCGGCAACAGATCCCCCGACGACATCCCGGACACCGCCGCCTTCACGCGCCGGTCGTAGGCGACGAGATCCACGCGGTCCCCGGCGTGCGACGCGATCGTGGCCAGCAACAGCGCCGCGTCCATCGCCGCGTCCAACCGAGGCACGTCCCCGACCCGGCCCGCCGACGTCCGCGACGTGTCCAGCACGATCAGGATGCGCCGGTCCCGCTCCGGCCGCCACGTCCGCACCATCACGTCCGCCGCCCGCGCCGACGCCCGCCAGTCGATCGACCGCACGTCGTCCCCGACGACGTACTCCCGCAGCGAGTCGAACTCCGTGCCCTGTCCCCGGATCAGCACCGCCTGCCTGCCGTCGAGCTGCTGCAACCGCGCCAGTCGCGACGGCAGATGCTTGCGGCTCTCGAACGGCGGCAACGCCCGCACCGCCCACGGCACCTCGTGCGAGCACTGCCGCGCCGCCAGCCCCAACGGCCCGACCGACCGCACCGTCACCCGCACGGCCTGCCGGTCACCGCGCCGCGTCGGCCGCAGCACCGTAGTCACGGAGGCTCGCTGACCAGCGCCGACGTCGATGCGATGTCGATCGGCCACCGCGCCCGCGCTCGGCTGCCAGGCGTCCCGCAGCACGCCCCGCACTCGACGTCCTGGGTTTTCGATGTGCAACACGACGTCCGCCTGCTCGCCGAGCCGCACGGACGTCGCCCCGGCGCGCGAGAACCGCAACGCGCGCGGACTGCCCGCCAGCACGACGTCGATCACCACACCGAGCAGCAGCACCGCCACGACCACCCCGATGCCAGCGGGCGACGCGACGAGGCCGACGACGACCGCACCGATCGCCGCCAGCAGCGGGGTCCTTCCGGTGAGTGCCATGATCAACGGAGTCAGCGGGGGACGGGCACCGCGGCCAGCACCCGGTCGAGCACGCCGTCGGCGGTCGCGCCCTCCAGCGACGCCTCCGGCCGCAGCTCGATACGGTGCCGCAGCGCGGGACGTGCGACGGTCTTGACGTCGTCCGGCGTCACATAGTCCTTTCCGGACAGCCACGCCCACGCCCTGGCCGCCGCCAGCAACGCCGTCGCGCCGCGCGGCGACACCCCGAGCCGCACCGCGCCCGCCGAACGTGTCGCGCGGCAGATGTCCACGACGTAGCCGATGACGTGCTGATCCAGCGTCACGCGCGCGACCGCTGCGCGTGCAGCGGCGAGCTGGTGCGCGTTGGCAACCGGCCGCACCCCCGCCGCGTCCAGATCGCGCGGGTCGAACCCGGCCGCGTGCCGTGACAGCACGCCGATCTCCTCCTCCCGCGAGGGCAGCGGAATCGTCAGCTTGACCAGGAACCGGTCCAACTGCGCCTCCGGCAACGGGTAGGTGCCCTCGTACTCGACCGGGTTCTGCGTCGCGATCACCACGAACGGGTCCGGCAGCATCCTCGGCTTGCCGTCCACCGACACCTGACGTTCCTCCATCGCCTCCAGCAGCGAGGACTGCGTCTTCGGCGGGGTGCGGTTGATCTCGTCGGCCAGCAACAAGTTCGTGAACACCGGCCCCTGTTTGAAGGAGAACTCGGCGCTGCGGGCGTCGTAGACCAGCGAGCCGGTGACATCGCCCGGCATGAGGTCCGGCGTGAACTGGATGCGGCCGGAGTCGACGTCGAGCGCCTTCGCCAGCGCACGCACCAGCAACGTCTTCGCCACGCCAGGCACGCCTTCCAACAGCACATGCCCCCGGCACAGCAACGCGACGATCAGCCCCGTCACCGCCGCGTCGTTGCCGACGATCGCCTTGCCGACCTCGCCGCGCAACGCGATCAGCGCCTCGCGAGGGTCCACTTGAGATGGTTCGGTCATGCCTGTCGTACCTCGTTCTCCAGCCGGTCGAGTTCGGTCGCGAGCCGCACGAGGGCCGCGTCGTCGGATGGTGCCGGACCGTACAGCAGCCAGTGCACCTCGTCGGGGGACCTGCCACCGCGCGACGCCACCGCGACGACCGCCACCGGTCCCGCGTCCGCCGTGAGCCCAGCGCTGGCCGCGATTCGGTGCCGAGCGGCGTCCCGCAACGCCTCCGCCGCGTGGTCCGCCGCGCCCACCCGCCGGTACAGCTGCGCACGCCCCTCGGTCGTCTCCGCCGCGTGCACCACGACCGGCAGCGGCTCGGTGACCACCGGCCCGAGGCGGCGCGCCCGCCACAGCGCCAGCAGCACGGCGGCGATGGCCAGCGTGGCGATACCGTAGCGCCACCCGCTCGGCAGCAGCGACAGCAACGACGCCGAGCCGTCGCGCAACGTCGGATCCGTCGGCGACGGCACGTACCAGACCAGCCGCTCCCGCTCGCCGAGCAGTCGCATCGTCAGCGCGGCGTTGCCCGCCTCGTCCAATGCTTCGTTCGTCAACGGCGTCGCGGTGCCAAGCAGAGTCACCGGCGTGCCGTCGTCGTAGCGCACCAACGACGCGCCAGCCTCGGTGGGATAGCACAGCTCGCCGTTCGGTGTCCGGTAGCCGACGCCGCCGGTTGTCGCGTCGCCCGCCGCGTCGGCCAGCGCGCATTCCGGCGCGTGCGTCGTCTCGGCAGCCTGCCCGGTGACGTCGATGTCAGAGTCCACCGCGCGCGCGAGCCGCTGGTTCGGCGCGATGAGGACGAGGCTTTCGGCGATCGTGCTGAGGCGTTTGACATCGGCGGGGTCGAGGGTGTTCGGGTGGGTGACGAGCACGGTCGCGCCGTGGGCCGCCCTGCTCGCGGTCGCGAGGGTGTGCATCGGCCGGACGTCGACGCCGTAGTCGCCGAGCACCTGCGCCAGCGCGCGGGACCCGTTCGGGGCGGCGGAGCGCGGATCGAGTGCGCCGCCCTCGCTGTGGCCACGCATGAGGGTGAGCACGATCGCCGCCGCGACGATCACCAGCAGCATCGCGAGCGGGCCGCGCGCGGCGAGCCACACGCGGCGCGTGTCTGGGCTGACCTGTGTCGACCCGGCAGTCATGAGGCACCGGCCAGCGCGGGTCGTCCGGTGCGCACCGCGTCGTCGGTCTCCGCCACCACTCCGTAGGCGTCCGTCGTGGCCGGTTTGCCGCCGTAGTAGACGTCGTCGAAGATCCGCGCCGCCGCACGCAGGGCGTTGGCGCAGTCCGGGAGGGCGTCGGCAGCCTGCGCGGCGAGTTCGTCCGCCGTGCGGCCGGTTTGGACGTCGAGCACGCCGCGCTGTTCCAGTTCCCGTGCCAGCGCGCGGAACCGCGCCACGACCGCGCCGTGCAGGTCTGCCGCCGCCAGCGCCGCTGCCGCGTCCTCCCGGTGCGCGCTGGCGGGCACGGTCGCGTCACCGAGCGGGGTGTTCGCGGCGCGCGCCGAGCGCGCCAGCTTGCCGGTGCGTAGCCGGATCGCCACCACCGCGATGATCAGCACGCCCAGCGCGACGAGCAGTCCGGTGATGCCGCCCGGCCCGAACTCGGCCGCGGCGCCGAACAGCTCGTTCAGCCGGTCGCCGAGCCAGTTGATCAGCTGTTCGTACCAGGACGGCTCCGCCGCGCGGTAGATCGGATCGGACAGCTCGTCGCGCGCCGCGTCCCGCGCCTCGTCCCGGCCTGGTTCGACCGGGACGGCTGAGATGTTCTCCGCCCCCAGCGCCACCGTCACTGTTGCGGCGGCTGGGTGCCCGCGTTGCGTGCGAGTTCGATGTCCAGGCCTTCGCGGCGCATCCGCTGGTCGGTGTAGATCAGCGCGGTGACGGCAGCTCGGAACGGCTCGGTGATGGTGCCCGCGATGATGGCGCCGATCGTGCCGACGACGATGCCGAAGAACGTGATCTCACCGGGCTCGCCGGAGAACATGCTGGCGCCGCCACCTGCCAGTCCGAACGGGATCTGGATGATCGACGCGATCACGGTGACCAGGATCAGGGCGAGCAGCAGGATGCCGAAGACGCGCCACCACGACTTCTGCACCAGCGCGCGAGACCGCTTGATCGACTCGATCACGCCGCAGCGCTCAAGCACCAGCGCGGGCGCGGCGAGCGCGAAGTACAGCACGTAGAGCCAGATGGCGACGACGAACGCCGCCGGGCCAACGATGAGCAGCAACGGCGCCGCGACGACGGCGACGAGGCCGACGATGAGCGCGAGCCCGAACATGGGAATGATGGGCAGGAGCGCGAGCCCGACCAGTCTGCCGAGCTGCGGCTTGACCTCGGCCCACACCTCGCCGAACCGGGCGGGCCTGCCGAGCACCGCCTTGCCGACGACGGTGGTCAGGAAGCCGGTCAGGAACGCGCTGGCGACAAGGCCGACGACCATCGCGATGCCGGCGCCGGTGAGCGACGGCCCGATCGCGTCCATGACCTCTTCGCCGGTCGCGTCGGGCGAGAGGTCGTTCGCCGTGTTCGTGATGCTCGCCTGCGTCGGGTAGCTGATGATCGTGCTGATGGTGACGACGATGGCGGCGACGCCGAGCATCACCGCCGGGTAGGACCGCATCGTCTTCACGGCGGCGTCGATGATCTCGGTCAGGCTGAGCGGCCGCAGCGGGACGACGCCGGGCTGCTGCGGCGCCTGCCAACTCGGTGGCGGCGGCATGTTCGGCTGATGCTGCTGGCTGGGGTCATTGGGCTGGTCGGGGTGGTGCCAACCGGTGTCACTCATGGCACATCCTGGTGTCGTTGGTCTGGGTTGTCCAGTGTGGAGTCTATTCAGCGTGGCGGCGTGAACCCGGCGTCACCAGGTGAGCCGGGCGTGGTGGGCTGGTGTACGACGTCGTGCCGAGGCGGCGGCCCGGCATGCGACGTCGTTGACATGCCGACCTTGGCGGCTTCGCGGTTGCGGCGCTCCGCGACGACCGCGGACAGGTACGCCCACGGCGGCACCCCTGGCGGGCACGGCGTGCCGGTGGCGTCGGCGACCTCAATGACCAGCCGCGAGCCGAGGATGGCGCGGGATTCTGGCGCGAGCGTGTGGAACCGGCCGAGGTACTGGCGGATGGCGAGCGCGAGGCCGTCCGGCACGCGGGAAAGGTCGAGCTGCGTCGCCCATTCCGCGAGCTGCGGTGGCATCCCGATCTCCCCGACGTGCGGCTGCGGCGACCGCACGTTGATCACGACGGTGCCCGCGAGGTAGTCGCCGACGCGCTTGCCGGTCCTCGAGAACAACGACACGACCACCGCGACGAACCCGAGGAGCCCGAGCGCCCAGAAGTCGACGAAGAACCCGGTCAGGCCACGCACCAGCGCGTGCCGGAACCGGATGGGGCCGCCGTCGTCGCGCACCACCTGCAGGCCGAGCGCGAGCTTGCCCACCGTGCGCCCGCGCGTCAGCGCCTCGCAGGTGACGGGGTAACCCACCAGGACGAACACGGCGATCACGAAGACGATCGTCAGGAGTAACGGGGTGTCGACGTCTGCGCCGGTGAACACGATCGCGTACAGCACAACGAGCACGAGGAACTGGAGCAGGACGTCGATCGCGAACGCCAGTCCTCTGCTCGCCAGCCGGGCGTGTTGCAGGTCCAGTTCGACGGCTTCTCCGGTGACGAGGTCAGACACGCGGTTCACCCTATCGCTCCGGATAGCGGTACGTCCGGTTCGTCCGCGGGCTTTCTGGCGTGGTGGGCGGGGTGTTATGCCGCCGTGATGCGTCGGTGATGACGCCGGGGGTGCCGCGGGCGTGTGGCGTCATGGCGCCGTGATGCCTGCCAGCAACAACGCCCTGCGCAGTCGGCGGAGGCAGCGCGCGCGGAGTTGGCCAACACTCGCCTGGGTGACGCCGAGTGTTGTCGCGAGGTCGGCGTAGCTCAGCCCGGGTGCCCGCGCGATGAGATGCGCGAGCAGGCGGTCCCGCGCCGGCAACGTGGCGACGGCTCGCCACAACGTCTGGTCGCGGTCGCGCCGCGCGACGTCCTCGCCCGGGCTGCCTGCGGTTTCCGGTGTCACGCCGGTGGTGACGCCGATGGTGACGCTTGGGGTGGCGCCGGCGGTGACGTCCGCCGATGGGCGCTCGGTGCGGCACCGGCCCAGCGCCCGCATCGCTTCGCGGACGGCGGTGGTCCGCAGCCAGCCCGCCACGCGCTCGGGGTGGCGGATGGCGTGGCGGTGCTCCAGGAAGCGCAGCCACACGTCCTGCAGGACGTCGTCGATGTCGGCCTCGCTGAGCCTGCACCGCCGCAGCACGGCGCGGAGTCGGGGCGTGAGCATGCTGACGACGTCGTCCACCGGTTCGCCGCTGTCGGGCATCGGCGCGCTGGGGAGTGCTCCGCCGGGCCGGTCCGCCTGGGTTTTTCCGTCGCTGCTCATGCGACCTGTGACGGGTCTTACATGCGATTGGCTCCACCGGGCGGTGCGCGTCCCACCTTCCGGTGGCATCCACCGCCCACGCACGCCGTGTCCGACCCTCACGACGCCGTGTTCGACGTTCCCGCCGTCGTGTTCCCCACTCGTGCCCTCAGTCCAACTGCGCTAGGACCGTCTCCGAGATCGTGCGGAGGGCTTGGACCTGTTCCGGCGTGAGCTGATCGAAGATCAACCGGCGCACGGTCGACACGTGCCCGGGCGTTGCGTGTTCGATGGCGTGCCTGCCCTCCGCTGTCAGCTCGATATAGGACCCCCGCGCATCCTCTGGGCAGCCGACGCGGTCGATCAGTCCGCGACGTTGCATCCGCGCCAGATGGTGCGACAGGCGGCTCTTCTCCCACTCCATCTCGCTGGCGAGCTCGAAGGAACGCGCCCGCGCGTCATCCCGGTCGGTGAGGTGCACCAGCACCTCGAAGTCGGCGAGCGAAAGGTCTGATTCCGCCTGGAGCTCGCGGTTGAGCTGCGCGTTCAGCTTTGCCTGGAGCGAGACGAAGGCGCGCCAGGCGCGCTGTTCGTCCTCGGAGAGCCATCGTGTCACTCCATCAGTGTAGCGGAATAGTTGACGCGTCAACCATGTTGTGTGTAGGGTGAAGATGACACGTCAACCAATTGGAGGTTTACCATGACGACAAGCGCACCGGCTCTCACCAGCGAGGTCACCGGCACCTACGAACTGGACCCGACGCACACCCGGATCGGTTTCGTTGCGAGGCACGCGATGGTCACCAAGGTGCGAGGCGCGTTCAACGAGTTCACCGGGACCGCCGTGATCAACGGCGATGACCTGAGCCAGTCGAGCGCGACCGTCAACATCAAGGTCGACAGCATCGACACCCGTAACGCTGACCGTGACGCGCACCTGCGCAACAACGACTTCCTCCAGGTGGATGACTACCCGGAGATCACCTTCACCTCGAACAGCATCACCCAGACTGGTGAGAACACCTACGACGTGACGGGTGACCTCACGATCAAGGGCACCACCCAGCAGGTCACCGTGCCGTTCGAGTACCAGGGCGCCGCCAAGGACCCGTTCGGCTACGACCGCGTCGGCTTCGAGGGTTCGACCGTCATCAACCGCAAGGACTTCGGCGTCACCTGGAACGCCCCGCTGGAGACCGGTGGCGTGCTGGTGGGCGACAAGGTCACCCTTGAGTTCGAGGTTTCGGCCGTCAAGGTCAGCTGAGGCGACTGGTGCCGGGATCGACGAGAAGGGAGCACGACATGGCGATCAGAACCTCCGGGTTGCACCACGTCACAGCGATCGGTGGCGATCCGCAGCGCAACGCGGACTTCTACCTGCGCACCCTCGGGTTGCGCCTGGTGAAGACCACGGTGAACTTCGACGATCCCGGCACCTATCACCTCTACTACGGCGACGAGTCAGGCAAGCCCGGTTCGCTCCTGACGTTCTTTCCGTGGCGCAACGTGCCGGGTGGACGGCAGGGCAACGGTCAGGCCACCACGACGTCGTTCTCGGTGCCGCCTCACTCGATCGGGTGGTGGCGACAGTACCTGTCCGATGCCGGGGTCGAGACCAGTCGCATCACCAGCACGGAGAACGAGGACACGCTGTCCTTCCGTGATCCGGACGGGTTAGAGATCGCGCTGGTCGCTCACCCGCAGGGGGACCCCCGCCATCCGTGGGACACGTCGTTCGTGCCTGCCGAACACGCCATTCGCGGGCTGCACTCGGTGACGCTGTCGGTGGCCAAGGAAGCCGCGACCGCGTCGATGCTTGCCGACAACCTCGGCCTGACGTTCCACAGCCAGCACGGCAACCGGCTGCGGTTCGAAGCGGCGGACGGCGGGCCTGGCGCGCTGGTCGACGTCCTGGTCACGCCGGACGCGCCGGACGGCCTCGTCGCGGGCGGCACCGTGCATCACGTCGCATGGCGGGTGCCCGACGACGCGACGCAGCGCGCATGGCGGGAGGAACTGGTCGGCAATGGTGTCCAGGTCACCGCGATCATGGACCGGCAGTACTTCCACTCGATCTACTTCCGCGAGCCGGGCGGCACGCTGTTGGAGATCGCGACCGAGGACATCGGCTTCAACTACGACGAGCCGCTGCTCGAACTCGGTCAGGCGCTCAAGCTGCCGCCGTGGCTGGAGCCGAACCGGGAACAGATCCAGGCGGCGCTGCCAAAGCTGAACCTGCCGGACGAGAACAACCCCGAGGTCGCGGAAGGGCTCCAGGCATGACAGCGGCGCAGCTGAGCCTGCGGCACACCTACACCGAGGGCGACGCCGACGCGCCGGTGCTGTTGCTGCTGCACGGCACCGGCGGGTCGCCACAAGACCTGCTCGGCGTCGCGCGCGAGCTGGAGCCCGCCGCCGGGGTGCTCGCGCCCGCCGGTCCGGTGTCGGAGAACGGCATGGCGCGCTGGTTCCGACGGCTTGCCGAGGGCGTGTTCGACCACGAGGACGTCGTCGTGCGCGCCAATCAGCTCGCGGACTTCCTGGTCGCCGCCCGCGAGAAGTACGGCTTCGGCGAGCGGCGGCTCGTCGCGGTCGGGTTCTCCAACGGTGCAAACATCGGCGTTGCCACGGCGTTGCTGCGTCCGGACGCGCTCCGCGAGGTGGCGGCGTTCGCGGCGATGCGGCCGCTGCCTGACCCGCCGGAACGCGACCTGACCGGCACGCGCGTGTTCCTGTCCAACGGCGAGCAGGACCCGATGGCCCCGCTGCCCTCCACGGAGCAGTTGGTCGCGGACCTGCGGTCGCGCTCCGCCGAGGTGCGGACCCACCGCCACTCCGGCGGGCACCAGCTCACCATCGACGGCGTGCGCGAGGCCCAAGCCTGGCTCCGCGCCTGACGCGAGTCCCACCTTATTTCGCGCGAGTCTCACCTTGTTTCGCGCGAGTTGCACCGTGCGGTGCCGCGAGTTCCGACTTCTGTGCGTGGTGATCGCTCGCCGCCGATGACACCGGGCCAGTTGGCGGCGAACCGCGACCGGCCCGGCGGCGGGAATGTCGGACACGGCGTCGGGAGTGGGGGACACGGCGGTGGGAGTGGGGGACACGGCGGTGGGAGTGGGGGACACGGCGCTCGGCGTGGGAGGCTCGGGGCATGTCGCTGTTCACGGTGGAGGAAGCGCGGGCGGAGCTGCACCAGCTCCGGCCGGTGATCGACGAAGTCGTCACGTTACGGGCGGACGCGGCGGAGCTCGCGGTGGCGACGTCGCCGGGCGGCAGTCCGTCCGACCTTGGCGGGCTGCCCGAACTCAAGGCCAACCAGGCGCGCCTCGACGAGCTGATCACGCTCATCCAGGAGTCCGGTGTCGAGATCAAGGGTTTCGCGCCGCTGCTGCTGGACTTTCCGTCCGAGCTGGACGGTGAGGACGTCCTGCTGTGCTGGCTGGAAGGCGAGGACGGCATCGACTGGTACCACCGGCGTGATCTGGGCTTCGCCGGTCGGCGTCGCCTGCCGGAGTGACCCGCGAGCCCCGTACAGTTGGGCCCGTGGCGGCAGCGCGTTCGACATTCCGGGAGTCGGTGCGGTCTCTGCTGCGCGAACAGCTCCTCGACGCGGCGTCCGAATCCCTCATGGCGGGCGGTTGGCACCAGCTCAAGATGGCCGACGTCGCCCGCGTGGTCGGCGTCAGCAGGCAGACCGTCTACAACGAGTTCGGCAACAAGACCAGCCTCGGCGAAGCGCTTGCCATGCGCGAGGCGGATCGGTTCCTCGACGGCGTCGCGACCACACTGGACGAACACCCGGACGACCTGCTCGACGCCATCACCGCCGCCGTCGAGTACACGCTCACCGAAGCCGAGGTCAACCCGCTGCTCAAGGCGATCCTGACCGCGACCCGCGGCGGCGCGACGGAGCTGTTGCCGTTCGTCACCACGCGCTCCGGCCCGATCCTGGCCGCCGCGACCCGCGTACTGCTGACCTACCTCAACGACCACTGGCCCGAGATCGAACTCGACGAGGCCGAACGCGCCCTCGTCGTCGAGTCGATCGTGCGCCTCGTGGTCAGTCACCTCGTCATGCCGCTGGCGCCAGCCGCAGACGTCGCGCGGCAGATTTCGTGGTTGGCGAGCCGCATCCTGCGCCAGCCGTCGCCCGAACGCTGAAAATTTCCGCGCCGTCGTGAAATCCGCACCGGGTTCTTCTACGAATAGGGTGTAACGACCCACTCGCGAGGACAAGGACGACCCATGCCGCAGCAGCAGACCAGCACGGAGACCACTGGAACGCCGATCCCGCGCAGGGCGGCCGTCGCGGGAGCGGGGGCGCTCGCGGTTGCGGGCGTCGCAGAGGTCGCCGCCTGCGGCAACGGCGACGGCGGCGACGCACCGGGCAAGGGCACCGTGCTCGGCAAGGCCAGCGACGTCCAGGTTGGCGCCGGCGCCGTGTTCGCGGACGCCGAGGTCGTCGTCACCCAGCCGTCCGAAGGCGAGTTCCAGGGCTTCAGCGCGGTGTGCACCCACCAGGGCTGCATCGTGGAGAAAGTCGCGGGCGGCACGATCAACTGCGGCTGCCACGGCAGCAAGTTCGACGCCGCGGACGGCTCGGTCGCCCAGGGTCCCGCCTCGAAACCACTGCCGAAGCAGCACGTGAAGGTCAACTCGGCTGGCGAGATCGTCACCGCCTGAGCCGCCTGCGTCAGATGTCGATCGCGGTCTCCTTGAAGCTGTCGATCACCCGCCGGATCTCCGGTCCCGCCTGCGCGGCGTGCGACGGCGTCGTGAAGCCGATGACCTCGTAGAACGCCTTCTGCCCGCGCACGGCGGTGTCCCAGTAGACGAAGCGCATGCCCTCGCTGTTTCCGGCCAGGTGCCAGCGCACCGCGGGCATGCCGTTCACCGTGAACTTGCGCTTGTTCTTGACCTGCAACTTCTTGAGGTTGTCCCGGGCCGAGTTCCGCACCAGCGCTACGAACTCGCCGAAATCGGCGAAGTTCCGCTTGTCGGCGGTCAGCACGATGACGAACTGCCGCCGTGCCGTGTTGCCGATGTTGAGCGCGGTGCGCTTGAGGCCCTTCGTCTTTTTTGCTTTGCGCCAGTGCTTCGGCACGGTCAGCTCGCTCTTGCCGTCCTTGGCCTTGACGACGCGGGTGTTCGGCGCCGGCCGTGTGCTCGGCGTTGGCGTGGGCGTCGTGGTCGTCGTCGTGGGCTCGGACCGCGACGCGATGGGTCCCGGCGACGCGCTCGCCTCGCCGGGCGTGGTCGGTGGCGGGATCAGCAGCGCGGCCGCCGCGACCGCACCGCCGACCACCAACACCGGCACCAACGCCAGGACCAGTAGCCGGACCCGCTTGCGTGCCCGTCGCGGTGGTGGCGGTGGTGCGGCGATTCCGTTGTGCGGTACCCAGCCGCTGGAACCTGGCGTGGGCATCATGCGCTACCCGTCCCCCATTCGTGTTGCGAACAAGAGGCGCATGCTAGCGCATTGACCCGATAGGGCGAATACGAGGCGAGGGGGCCGTTCAGTCCACCGGCTGGAGGAAACCGGTCAACTCGACCGTTCCCGGTCCATACCGGTCGGTGAGCTCGGCGCGCAGCTCGTCGGTGGCGACGTAGACCTCGATCCGCACGACGTTGGCTGGCTCGTCGATGCCGCCCGAGATGAAGCCGGGGACGTCCACGATCTCCCGCTGGACCTCCTCCAACCGCTGGTAGCTGCGCTCGGCCTTGCTCACGCACAGCGGGCCGCCCCACACCTCGCGGATCCACTCGCGCTTCGCGGCGAGGTCGCCGGTGAAGCTCAGGTTGAGCACCGCATCGCGCTGGCCGAGCGGGTCGATCCACGCGCCGCCGAACTCCGACGCCGACCGCGCGCGGCTGATCGCCCGTTGCTGGTCAGCGGGGTTGGCCTTGTCGGGATCGACGTCCTGCCAGCCGCCCTCGGGTTCCTCGCACGGCGTGGTGACCTCGTCAGCGGGCTCGCCAGGCTCGGACGATTCGGGTGGCTGCGGCGGAGACGGCGGCTCGGTGAGGTGCAGCCGCTCGCCGTCCCACGTTCCGACGACGGTGTACTCGCCCCATTGGACGTCGCCCTGCGTCTGCGACTCGACCGCGCCCCAGTCCCAGCCGACGATGTCGAGGCCACCGCACTGCGGCGGGTACGACGTCGCGACGACGCCGCAGAGCTGCGGGCCGTGCGCCTCGTTCGCCAGCACCGTCCCGGTCGCGGTGTAGCGCTGGTCGTCGCTGCCAGCGGGGTCGCCGCCGGTGCTGGCGTTACCGTTCGTCGCGGGCTCTTGCCCGCACGCCGAGAGGGCAAGCGCACCGGCGAGACTGGCCGCGAGGATCACTCGGGTCGGATGGTCGATCATGGCGTCGCTCCCGTCTTGTGAGAGATTGTCGTCTTCCGGACGAGATGGCGCGAGTGATCGGTTGCACGAGTGAGTGAGACGTCGACAGCGTCATACGGCCGGGTGAGACAGTGGCGGAACCGGAGGTGCGCATGACGGTCGCGGGGATGTTGCTCGCCGCCGGGGAAGGCTCTCGGCTCGGCCGGCCGAAGGCCCTAGTAGAGCTGGGCGGGACGTCGTTGGCCGCGCGCGGCGTCGACCTGCTCACCCAGGCGGGCTGCGCCCCGGTGCACGTCGTCACCGGTGCGGTGGACGTCGACCTGCCGGGTGTCACGCTGGTGTCCAACCCGGACTGGCGCACCGGCATGGCGTCCTCGCTGCGGGCCGGACTGGCGTCGTTGCCGGACGACCCCGATGGCCCGGACGCCGTTGTGGTCGCACTCGTCGACCAGCCGCTGATCACCCCGGACGTGGTGCGCCGCCTCATCGACGTCTACCGCGATGGCGCGCGGGCCGTCGTCGCCACCTACGACGGCAGACAGCGCAACCCGGTCCTGCTGCGCCGCGACCTCTGGGCGGACGCCGCGGCGGCGGCGCACGACGACGTAGGCGCGCGCGCCTACCTGCGCGCGCATCCCGACGTCGTCACCGAGGTCGAGTGCGGCGACATCGCCGACCCCGCCGACATCGACACCGCGGCGGACCTCGCCGCGCTGGAACGCCGCCTCAGCTGACCCTGCGCCCTGCCACCAGCCGCATCACGTCGGTGAGCACGCTGACCGGGATCGTCGGGTCGATCGCGCGTTGGATGCCGAGTCCGATGCCCAGGCTCAGCAGGGCGGTCGCCGCGTCGTCGGCCGACAGCGGCATGTCGATGCCGAACTCCGTCGAGTTGGCGGTGACCAGCCCGGCGATGATGTCGCGAATGCCCTTGTCCCGGCGCGCCAGTTCGGTGCGCAGCCGCTCGTCGCGGCGCGCGTTGACGGCGAACTCCACCTCGAGCGCGGTCCACGCCTGGTCGCCGATGTTGCGCTCCGCCCAGTCGTTGAAGCGGGCGAGGCGGTCGTCGATGCTGGTCGCGCTGGTGATGACCTCTGCGATGCGGGCGGCCTGCTCGGCGTGGATGTCATCGAGGACGGCGAGGCACAGCTCGTCCTTGTTACGAAAGTTGGAGTACACCGCGCCCTTGGAGTACCCGGCGGCGTCGGCGACCTTGTCCAGCGAGGTCGGGCCGTAGCCGTCCCGCAGGAACAGTTCCTTCGCGGTGGCGATGAGCTGCTCGCGGGTGCGCGCCTGGCTCTCCGCTCTGGTGAGTCTGGACATGGCGCCCACCCTATCGACGTCGCGTCCCGACGTGACGATCACGACAGCGCCGAACGTTGACGGGCGGGGGAGGCGCTGCGAGATTCAACCAGTGAGCGATTTTGACGTGGCGACAACCGTTCGGGCTCGCCCGGACGGCGGATTCGACGTCGAGCTGGACGGCCGCTGGAGCGCGGGCGGCGTCCCACACGGCGGGTACCTGCTCGGCGTGCTGGGCAAGGCAGCTGCTGTGGTGTCCGGGGAGCATCCGCACCTGACGTCGGTGAGCGCGTCGTTCCTCCGCACGCCGGAGGCAGGCCCGGCGCGGGTGGACGTCGAGGTGCTGCGTGTCGGCCGGTCCACGACGCAATTGCGCGCCGCGCTGCGACAGGGCGACGCGCTGGTGCTGGACACGCTGCTCACCCAGGGCGTGCTTGACGACGCCGACCCGTGGTGGTCCAGCGTCTCGCCGGTCGAGCTGCCGGACGAGGCCGACTGCGTGCGGATCCCGGTGGAGGCGCCGGGTGCGGGGTTCCGGGTGGAGCTGATGGAGTTCGTCGACCAGCGGCTCGACCCCGGCGTGCTCGGGTTCGCCAGGGGAAAGCCGTCAGGCAAGGGCCGCATCGTGGGCCAGTCGACCCAGCTCGGGGCGGTGCGGCTGCCGGAATGACCGGTGGTATGAAGGGCTTCTTACTTGCGTCTCGCGCCAGTAAGAAGCCCTTCATACCACTCCGGACGTCACCCGAACCGGCGAGCGGCGCGCTCGCGCGCCTTCGCGGCCAGCGTCGGCGGGAGGCCGAAAGCCGGGTACAGGCTGGTGTCGAAGAACATCCCGGTGTGTCTCACGCCGGATGCCGCGAGGGTGAGCACCTGGAGCGCGAACGCCGTGTGCTCGCCAGAGTCGGGATCGCGCAGATAGACGGCGAACGCAGGCTGGCCGTTGGCCGCCGTTGGCATCAGCCGCATGTCGCCGGAACACGTCGCGGGGCAGGTGGTCGAGATCAGCGTGCCGATGTTGCTCGCGCCGTTGATCCAGTTCTCGAACGGCGGCATCTCCCACACCGAGTCGGTGGTGAGCAGGCCGACGATCGCGGGGATGTCATAGTCCTCGAACGCGGCGCTCCATCGCCGCAGCAGCTCCCGTTCCCGCGCCGTGTTCGGCTGCTCGACGTCGTCCTCGCTTGGCGCGACCTCGTGCAGCGTGGCCCGCGCGCGTTGCAGCGCGCTGTTCACGGCCACGGCCGTGATGCCGAGCAGGTCCGCGACCTCGGCGGCACGCCACCGCATGACGTCGCGCAGCAACAACACCGCGCGCTGTTGCGGTGGCAGGTGCTGCATGGCGGCGATGAACGCCAGCCGGACGCTGTCCCGTGACGTCGCGATGGTGGCGGGGTCCGCGGCAGTGACCCCGAAGGCCCCGATGGCTACGTCGGGCGCGGGTTGCAGCCACGGCACTTCGCTGCGCTCGACGAGGGCGCTGCCCGCGGTCGCCGGGCCGGTGAGGTCGGTCGGCATCGGCCTGCGGCCCCGGCTCTCCAGCGCCGTAAGGCAGGTACGGGTCGCGATCCGGTACAGCCAGGTGCGCAGCGACGAACGGCCCTCGAACGCGTCGAACCCCCGCCACGCCCGCAGGTATGTCTCCTGCAGCAGGTCCTCGGCGTCGTGCACCGAGCCGAGCATCCGGTAGCAGTGCGCCAGCAGCTCCCGCCGGTACGGGTCCGCCAGCCGCGTGAAGTCGTCCGCCACGTCTGTGGTCATGTCGCGACTTTACGTCGAGGGACCGACAGCGCCGGGGTCGTCGCCGTCAGCCGAACCGGCGAGCGGCGCGCTCGCGCGCCTTCGCGGCCTCCACCTCGCGGTCCTTCGGCGGTGCGGTGGTCACCAGCGAGTCGAGGAGCGTGCGAGCGACGTCCTCGATGGCGGCGACGGCGGTGTCGAACGCGGCGGCGTTCGCGGCGGACGGCTTCGACGCACCGCTGATCTTGCGGACGTACTGCAACGCCGAGGCGTGGATCTCGTCGTCGGTGGCTGGCGGGTCGAAGTTGTGCAGGACCTTGATGTTGCGGCACATACGGCCAGTCTTGCAGCGCTCGCCCGCCGTGACCAGGGCCGCGAACGCCGGGACCAGCGCCGCGCCCGCCGCGTCAGCCGCTGTACCCGCGCTTCGGCCTGCGGAAGCTCTGCACCCCGGTCGTCGCGAAGTACTGCGCGAGGTTGCGCAGCGGATGCCGGTGCGGCGCGGGGTCCTTGCCGTCGCCCATCCGCCAGAGCTGCACGGTGTGCCACGACAGCTCGGCCGCGCTGTCCAGCACGCGGACGCCGATGCGGCGAGGCTGGACGTCGCTGGCAGCGGTCGCGCCGGACAACAGCCTGGCGGGCAGGTCGGGCTCCAGCGCCAGCGGCCTGCCGAGGCCGACGACGTCGACCGCGCCGGACGACAACGCGCTGGCCATGCCCTCGGCGGTGCGGAACCCGCCGGTCAGCATCAGCGGCAACGACGTCGCCGCCCGGACCCGCTCGGCGTAGTCCAGGAAGTACGCCTCGCGCTTGCGCGTGCTCTCCTTCACCGGCTCGGCCGACACGCCCATCATCGCGGCGGACTCGTAGGTGCCGCCGGAGATCTCAAGCAGATCGATGCCCGCCTCGGCGAGTTCGAGCACGACCTGCAACGACTCGTCCTCGGTCATACCGCCGCGCTGGAAGTCCGCTGAGTTGAGCTTGACGCCGAGCGGGACGTCGTCGCCGATCGCCGCCCTGACCTCGCGGACGACTTCCAGCAGGAACCGACGTCGCTTCTCCGGCGTGCCGCCCCAGTCGTCGGTGCGCTTGTTGGCAAGCGGCGAGAGGAACTGGCTGATCAGGTAGCCGTGCGCGGCGTGGATCTGCACACCGGTGAAGCCCGCCGCCACGACGGTCTTCACGGTGGTGGCGAAGCGGCGTACGAGGTCGACGATCTCGTCGTGCGCCAGCGCCCTCGGCGTCGCGAACGTGCCACCTGGCAGGTCCACACCGACTGCGGATGGCGCCACCGGCTGGGAGCTGAGCGTGCGCGGCACCTGACGTCCCGGGTGGTTGATCTGCACCCATGCGTGTGCGCCGTTCGCGGTCGCGGCAGCGGCCCACGCGGACAGCGCGGCGTTGTCGCGGTCGTCGGTGACGACGACGTTGCCCGGCTCGCCGATGGCGTCGTAGCCGACCATGACGTTGCCGGTGATCAGCAGCCCAGCACCCGACGTCGACCAGCGCTCGTACAGCCTGCGCAGCCGGGGCGACGGCGCGTTGCGCTTGCCGCCTAGGCCCTCGCTGAGCGCGGCTTTCGCGATGCGGTTCGGCAGCGTCACCCCACACGGCAGGGTGAACGGCTCAGCCAGCACGGACTGTGTCGACGTCGTCATGGGCACCTCTCGCGGTCGGTGACGGCGGATGTAGACGGCCGTCTAGCCAAAAAGCTACCCAGGAGTAGATTCGCTGGTCAACGCGGTGCGCCCATCGGCGTTGCGACGTCCGCCCGAACGTGCGTGATGAGCACGACGAATACTCCGAAGGTGATCTGGCTTACTCCGTGCTGTTCGTGGCACCATAGGTACCTGTAACTTCCAGTCACAGATACGACGGGTAACGGCGCTTGCGCTGGCCCGTTCGCCGTGTCGCCCCGCAGTACCCGGAGAGGAACATCGATGTTCGTCGCGCAACAGCCGCTCCCCGCGCCACCGGCCGGTGGCGCCGCGATCGGCGAGGTGCTGATCGCGCTCCTGCTCAGCCTCGGCGTGATGCTGCCCGTCGGGTGGTTCCTGGTGCGCGAGCGCGCGGGCAAACCGACGGTGATCGGCCGCGCCGCCGACTGGGTCGCCAGCAAGGACGGCCTGCCGCGCTGGGCCGGTCTGCCGTCGTACCTGACCATCACGGCGCTGCTCACCGCGGGCTTCGGCGTGTGGTGGGACGTCGCGACGCACATGCAGAACGGCCGCGACGAGGGTCCGCTGGCCAACCCGTCGCACTACCCGATCTTCCTGGCGATCCTCGGCTTCTTCAGCGCGGGCATCATCAGCATGACGCTGGCCAAGGGCGAGCTACCGCGCCGTAGCTTCCGCATCGCGCCCAACTGGCACGCCCCGATGGGCGCCATGATCATCACGGCGGCGGGCACGATCGCGCTGATCGGCTTCCCCGCTGACGACGTCTGGCACCGGCTGTTCGGCCAGGACGTCACCGAGTGGGGCCCGACCCACATCATGATGATCGGCGGCGCGGTCACCTGCGTGCTCGGCATCCCACTGCTGTTCGCCGAAGCGCGGCAGCTCGGCTACCCCGGCGCGCTCGGGTTCGCGGGCAAGGTGCGCAGCGCCATCGCGCTGAGCGCGTGCATCGTGCCGTTCGCGTTCCTGATGGAGTTCGACCTCGGCGTGCCGCAGTTCCCGGCCGCGACGCAGTTCATCATCGCCGGGTTCCTGATCGGCTGGATCTTCACGGCCGTCCGCGTGTACTTCGGGCCAGGCGGTGCGCTGCTTGCCTGGGGCGTCTACATCGGCGCGCACCTGTTCCTGATGGGCACCACCGCGCTGCTGGACGACGTCCTGCTCGCCCGGTTCCTGCTGTTCCTGCCGTCGGCGCTGCTGATCGAACTGGTCGCGTTGGTCGTCTCGCCGCGAAGGGGCATCGCGTTCGGCGTGACGTCCGGTGTGCTGGTGGGCACGCTCGGCATGCTGGCCGAGTGGCAGTGGAGCAAGGTCTTCATGCCGTTGCCGCAGCCGCTGCCCGCGTCGGCGTTGCCGCTGATGCTCGCCGTGGCCACGGCCGCCGCGATCGGCGGTGGTCTGCTCGCCGGGTGGCACGTCCGGATGCTGGCGCGGATCGGCAGTCGTGACGGCGTCAGCCACGAGACGTCGTTCGAGGGTTTCGAGTCCGGGCTGCGCAGGGGGCGGCTCGGGTTCGCGGTCGCGCCTGGCCGTGCGCTGTTCGGGTTCTGGCAGCGCCGCCAGGTCGCGCTGGACTCGCCGGACGACGGCGGGGTGCTGCGCAAGCACGGCGCTGGGCTGGCCGGTGCGCTGGTGTTCATCGCGCTGATGGCGGTGTTCGCGCCGCCGACGGCGAGCGAGGGCCTGCGCGGCACGGTCCAGCTCAGCGACGTCACGTACTCCGACGGCCGCCAGGCGGAGGAGTGCAACGGCGAGGCGAAGTGCCTCGTGCGGGTCGCCGTGACGATGCGGCCCGCCGCCGCTGCCGACGACGCGGTGTGGTTCTACGCGCTGGCCTGGCAGGGCAGACATGCCAACGCCGAGGCGGACCTGCCGCGCGACCCGGTGGGTAACGCGCCCGGCGTCGTGCGGGTGAAGCTGCTGCCGACCGGCACGCCCGGCGAGTACGTCTCGGAGCACAAGCTGCCGTTCTACGGCAACTGGAAGACGTTGATCCGGCTGCACCAGGCGCCGACGGTGCACATGGCGTTGCCGCTGCACGCGCCCAACGACCCGGCGATCTCCTCGGCCAAGGGGCGGCAGATCGTGACCGGCGACGGCGAGACCGTCAGCCTGATCACCGAGCACGAGTTCCTGCAGCGCGAGATCAAGGACGACGTCCCCGGCTGGCTGTGGGCCGCGGCTTACGGCGTTGTCAACACCTCGTGGTTGGTGCTGATCGGCTTCTACGGCTGGTGTTACGCGATGGCCGCCTACGGCAAGCCGTCTAGGAGGGCGCTGATTAATCGGCGTGTCGTCCCGGATTGTGCGTTTGAGCTGGGAGAATCGGTCCATGCAGGGCGTTGAGCGGGTGGATCGGGAGCTGTTGGACGCGCAGGCTCTGGTGGGTCATCTGGTCGCCGAGGG
>WHTY01000107.1 GCA_009377475.1 Actinophytocola sp. | reverse complement strand
GCGACCAGCGTCTGGCGTTCGACCTCATCGGCGCGCCCATCCCGCCCACCTGCACGTAGCCAGAACAACACAACAGAAAACCAGCGAATCCCCAGCCCAGCCGGGGATTCGCCTGTCACAGCCGACGCAACTTCGGCCTAGTCGCATTCCTGCTCCTTCGTTCCGCCGTGCGGCATCCCGCGAACCTGATCGGCAGGTGCAGCCCCGACTGTCGATGTCGCCCGAACGGGTGGGTGGGCGTTAGTATTTCGCGGTGCACTCACTGAAGCAATCAGCTCACGTAGAAAAACTGGCGGTATTCGTTTTCTGGTTAACGACCGTTTTCGCGTTGACGGCGTGCGGCATGAGCCCTGCCGACGACACGGCAGCGCCGCAACGCACCGCCGGTCTCGCACCGACGTTCACGCCCGTGCAGACCGAGCCATCACGCGCGTCGGAACGCAAGACTCGCCCTCACTACGTGGCCACCGTTACCGCCACCCCGGAAGGCACCGCGTCGCAGGCCGACGTCACCCGACGGCCTGACGCCGACGCTGCTGCACCTGGCACTCCGCCGCCCCGCACGCCCACCCGGACCACCGCGACCATCGAGGACGCCACGGGCGACGTCGAGTGGACGGTGCAGCGGCCGCCGGAGTACACCGACATCGCCACCGCGACACTCACCCGCGCGTCCGACGGCTACACGCTGCGGCTGCGGTTCGCGGCCGAGGTCCCGCAACGGCAGCAGGACGACGACCGCACGATGAACGTCGCGTCGTTCTTCGACGTCACCGGGGACGGCGAGATCGACTACGAGATCTGGGCGAACCTCGCCGACAACGGATGGGGCCCAAGCTACCGCGACCGCCGCCACAGCGAGGCACGGTTCATGGCCGACAGCGACGTCCAGGTCGCGGCGCGGGGACGCAGTCTGGTGCTCCGGTTCCCGTTGGGTCATCTGGCTGGCGCCCGGACCTTCCAATGGGCGACCGCCTCCGAATGGGGCAGCTACGAGACGATCGCCACGGCTGCCGCGGCCCGCGACTACGCACCGGACACCGGCGCTGCGCCGTTCCCCGGCTGAGTCGTCCGGTGCAGCCGGTTCCGCGGCTGGTGCGCCCCGCTGGTGCGCCCCGGCGCCTGACGCGCTGCCGTGGCCTTGGGTACCGCATATGTACCCAAGGCCACCTTCGGCCCGCAGCCGCAGTCAACACGCGGGTGCGACTCGCGCCGATTACGGTGCGACTCGCGGGAGGGCGCCCAGGCGGCCGGGCGCGTGATGGCTGTCACGGCACCCAGGTGATACCAGCCCCGTACCGCAACAATTCGCTAGCCTGCACGTTCACATACTTGGACATCCAAATGTCAGCGGGGACGAAGGAGCGGGCCAGATGGAACTCACCACGACAGCAGCGATCGTCACCGGCGGCGCGTCCGGTCTCGGCGGTGCGACGGCGGCGGCGCTGGCGGCCAAGGGCGCCAGCGTGTTCGCCTTCGACCTGCCGTCCGCGATCGAGAAGGCGGAGCCTGCCGAGGGCATCACCTACGTCGAGACCGACGTGACCGACCCGGAGCAGGTGCAGGCCGCCGTCGCAACAGCGTCCGGCGCGGGTGTCCCGCTGCGCACCGTGGTGAACTGCGCTGGCATCGGCCCGTCCGCGCGCATCCTGTCGAAGAAGGGCACGCACGACCTGGCGCTGTTCCGCAAGGTCATCGAGGTCAACCTGATCGGCACATTCAACGTCACCACGCTCGCCGCCGAGGCCATCGCCAAGACGGAGCCGCTGGCGGACAACGCGCGCGGCGTCATCATCAACACCGCGTCGATCGCCGCGTACGACGGCCAGATCGGGCAGGTCGCCTACGCCGCGTCCAAGGGCGGCGTCGTTGGCTTGAACCTGCCTGCCGCGCGGGACCTGTCGTCGTCCGGCATCCGCGTCATGACGATCGCGCCCGGCATCATCGACACGCCAATGCTGGCAACGGTCAGCGACGAGGTCCGCGCCGGACTCGCCGAGGGCGTGCCGTTCCCGAAGCGGCTTGGCAAGCCCGCCGAGTACGCGCAGCTCGCGATTGACATCATCGAGCACGACTACCTGAACGGCGAGGTCATCCGGCTGGACGGCTCGCTGCGCATGGCCCCGCGCTAAGCCCGCTTCCGCTCGCCAGGATGCGACGCCACCGTCGGGCCCTTACCGTCGGCGGTGATGCGTGGTGAGCGATTCACGAGCGTCGAGCCGCGCGGCGCCCCCGGTGGGTCGCGTGGCTCGCGCGGGCTGCTCGTCACCGTCGGCGGGGTCATCTGCTGGTTCCTGCTGAGCGGCGTGGCGGGTGCCAAGCCCGCCGAGCACGACGAACCGGCGACGCCCGAGCAGGCGAGCCGCGTCGCCGACCGCGTGCTGGACACCGCACCACGACCGTCGAACGCCGTGCCGGACGCGCCCGCGACCGACGTCGAGGCCGTTGATCGCGCGGCGGAAGACGTGACACAGCAGGCGGATGGTGCCACGCGCCAGCTTGACGACACGGTGGACGCGGTACGCGACGTCGATCAGTCCGATTTCGCCGTGAATCGCGGCAACATCGCACACGCCGACAACACGCATCCGTCGCGCCACCACGCCGGGTCGTCACGCACACCCGACCGTGCCCCGCCCACGACGTCGACGCCAGACACACCCGACGTCGCGAATATCGCCTGGCACCGCACGCCCAGCGCTGGAGCGCAACCGGCCGAGCTGCCGGTGCCGGACCAGACGGCCGGGGCGACCACAGCATTCGCGATGCCGACCGCGACCACGTCCGACAGCACCCGGATCACCCTGCCATCGTCCGCCGCGGCACCGATGTGGCAAGCGGAGTTCGCCCGCGGCGGCTCCGGCAAGCCGCCCGTATCACCCGACTGAGGTTCGCTCCCTCACCCGAACGGCTGTTCGCCCGGACGGCCGGTCTTGACCTGATCACTGACTTCAAGGAGCGAACCGTGCGATTGTTCGTACGCCGAACACTGCAAATCGCCGCCGTGAGCGGCGGACTCTGGGCGCTCGGTGCGGGCGTCGCGAAGGCGGAGGAGCCGAGCATCCCGACGCCCGACCAGTCGAGCGGTAGCGACGACGGCGACAGCACCAGCGGCGACAACGGGGTGCTGTCCGGCAACCAGATCAACCCCGACGTCCAGGCGCCGATCACGGTGTGCGGCAACGCCGTCGGCGTGCTCGGCGAGGCCAAGGCGGAGTGCCAGCCGGACTCCGCCAACGGCGACGGCAGCAATGGCGGCGATGGCTCGAACGGCGACGGCTCTGGCGACGGCACCAGTGGCGACAACGGCAACGGCTCCGGGAACCAGATCAACCCGGACGTCGTCGCGCCGATCGTCGTCTGCGGCAACGCGGTCGGCGACGCCGAGGGCGACTGCCCCTCGGGCGGCGCGGCGCCCGGCGGCCCAGGTGGGCCTGGCGGTCCCGACGTCCCTGGCGTGCCGCCGCAAGGTCAGCCGCAGCCCGGGCAGTCCGCGGGTGGCGGTCCGTCCGCAGCGAGCGTCGGCGGCGGACTGGCGCAGACCGGCGCATCCGCGCCGTTGGGCTTGACGTTGCTCGGGTTGCTGTTCCTGCTCACCGGGTTCGGCGCGTTGCGCCTGGGCACGCGCCGGGCACGCCTGGCGAAACGGACGGAGACAGGCGCTGGCGGAGCCGCCCCTACAGCTCCCCGATGTACGGGACCTCGGCCATCGCCGGTCCGGACATCCACGTGCGCAGGACGTGGGTGGCGCGGACGTCGTCCTCGTTGTAGCGCAGCAGCCGTTGCCGCTGGGCCAAGGCGGGAGCACTCCCGTCCATACCGACGGCCTCGCGGTACCAGCGCATCGACGCCTCGCCGCTGGCGTCTGGGTCGTCCCAGTCGTGGCCAGCCTGCCGGGCGAGGACCTTCAGCCCCTTGCCACCCGTGGACAGGAAGGTGTCGGACACGCTCTGGAACAGGTCGACCCACTCGTCAGAGTCGACGAACGCCTGCACCTCGCCGACCTCGGGCACGCCCGGCTTGCCCGCGAACCGCGTCGCGGAGCTGAGCAGCCAGCGGTTCTCCGCGAGCGCGTTGTAGCAGTACGCGCGGAACGTCAGCCCGCGCCGCGACGCCCGCGCGCGGACCTCGCTGAACCACGTCCAGAACTCCGCGAACGAGCGCGCCTCGTCGTCGGTCGGCACCGGGTCCCACGTCGCGAACGCGTGGTAGCCCTGCGGCAGCCCGACGTCCGCGCCGGACAGCAGCGCGCCCCACAGGTACGCGCCGTGGTCGGCGAAGCTCTCCATGTCGACGTCGACCTCGACGTCACCACGCGGGACGACGACCTCGGACACCTTGCGCACCACGGACACCCCGCCGCGCCACGCCCGCGCGAGCGCGACCGCGTGCTCGAACGGCGTCCCGGTCATCGGCCCCGGCGGCTCAGCGGACGGATCGAGCGCGGCGAGCTGATCCACCGTCGCTACCCCACGCTCGCGAAGCACCAGCGCGTCGTCCCCGCGCACGACGAGGCTGACGTCGCGGGCGTCGAGCAGCACGGGCTCGCACACGGTCCACCACGGGCACTGCTTGCACTCCACGATCCGAGACGGCTGCGCCAGCGGCTCCGCGCCCGTCGCGGCGGCGACGGCGATGGCGTGCCGGTCGGCGAAGCGCTCCGCGTACTCGGTCATCGCGCTGCGCTCGCCGGGGAACGACGGCGCGGCGAGGTCGAACCACAGCACGACGTCAGCGTCGAGGCCGATGACGCCGCCGCGCGCCATCGAAGGCTCCGCGTGCCCTGCCGCGCGCAGCAGCTCCCGCAGGTGCGCGAGCCGTAGCTGGTCACGCGGATGGGAGCGCACCTTGCGTTCGGCGTCCTCGGTCGCGTTGGCGGGGTCGAGGTCGGGCAACGTCGTGGTCACCGCGCCGGTGCCGGGATCGCTGATCCGGTGCCGCACCACGATCACTGGCACGTAGCCGTCATCCGTGCGGACCAGCACCTCGACCCCGCCACGTCGTCCGCCATCGACGTCGACGGGCAGCAGCCCACCGGAAATGTATGGCGCGCCAGCGGCGAGCGCGTCCACCGTCGCCGCCACCCGTTCGCGGTACGACGCGGCCACCGGCACGCTCACCCAGCCGTCCGGGTGGACGGCGCGCAGCCGCTGGGCGACGTCGGCCCTGTGCTCGGCGGCGTCCGCGATGCGCTGCTCGGTCGCCGGGTTGGGCGGCGTCAGCTCGACGTCGACGTACGCGGGGTCGTTTTCGAGGTGCACGCGACGCCTGCACCTCGTCAGCACCCCAGCGTCGAGTAGCACTTCGCCCATACCCACCACCCTAAGCGCACCCACCGACACGGTGCGCGAAGCGTGTCCCTGACAGTTGCCTGGCACACCGCGCGTCCACCGGGCCGCCGGTCCACACTGGAAGTAAGTTTGAGCCACACAGCGACCGACGACGACTACGAGGTGGCCACGGATGGCGCGCAAGAAGAAAACGGCGCCCGATACGGAGCACGGCTTCGTGGCGGAAACCCTGGGAGCGCTCGACAAAGCCACCGCGTCGAAGAAGTTCACCAAGGCGGCCAAGAAAGAGGCGAAGGCGGCGAAGAAAAAGAAGAAGGCCGCCAAACACCAGGACGCCGACCCCAAAACGACGCAGGCGACAACCGACGAGGAGCCCGACCTGAGCGCGAAGAAGGCGCGTCAAGCCCTGACTGTCACGAAGGTTATCCTTCCGGCTGTGATTCCCGTTGTCACTCCGATCGCGGTGCGGGCAGCAGGGGCCTGCCGCGACGCCTATGACAAATACCAAGCACGCAAACTCGGCGTCGCCGTTGATTCGCTCGGCGAATACTCCGGCCATGGCGCCGCCCTGCACGCGCGAATCGCCGGCCTGTCCGACGGCCTGAACGAACTCCGCGTCGGCGGGACGGCAGAAGGCGTCAAGTTCGCCACCGAGGCGGCTGGCACCGTGCGCCAACTCAGTTCCGCCGTGCGCGCCGCCGAGCACATGCCACCCGGACGGCGTAAGGACGCGCACCGCGCCATTGCGGCCGAGCTCGATGCACTCGAGGCGAGTTTGTTGCATCACCTCGGAGTTTGAGCAACTGCGGCCGGCGTCACGCCGATAGCCACACAATGACGAGGCGCGATCACCTACCCTCGTCTGCGTGATCACCCGGTCGCGGTCTGCCGCCACGAGTCGTGCCCTGCGCGCGACGCGCGGGTCGGCGCTCGCCGTGAGCTCGGCCGTGCTCACCGTGTGGGCGCACACGTCGGCCGGTGGTGACACGCTCGATCCGGTGACGACGATCGCGCTGACCGGCGCGCTCGGCTGGCTGGGCACCGTGGTCTCCGACCGGGTGCGCGGCACCGTCGGCATCCTCGCGACGCTCTCGGTCGCGCAACTGCTGCTGCACAGCGCGTTGACGCTGGTCAGCCCGCACCACGGCGCACCGGCGTTCGACCCCGCGGTGATGACGGCGAGCCACGCCGCCGCCACCGTCGTCATCGCGCTGCTGCTCAGCCACACCGAACGCGGGTTGCTGCTGGTCGCGGCGAGCCTGCGCAGGCTGCTGCCGGTGGTGTTCGCCCCGGCGCCACCGCCACACGACGCACCCGGCGCGGTGCTGTTCCCGCCGATTCCCGACGACTACGTCCGGACGCTGCTACGTCGCGTCTGCACCCGGCGCGGCCCACCCGCCTACTCCTGATCCTCACGTCACCTTTCGATGCGGCCCTGTGGGCCGCCATTTCACCCTGATCAGGAGTTGTCATGCCACAAAACAGGACCTTCGCGCGCGCCGGTGCGCTCGCGTTGACCGCCGCCATCGCGGGGTCGCTCACCAGCGGCATCGCCGCCGCCCACGTGACCGCCGACGTCTACGGCGAGCAGCCCGCCAAGGGCGGCTACACCGCGATCGTCATGCGCGTGCCCAACGAGGACGACAAGAAAGGCACCATCAAGCTGTCGGTCGGCATCGCCGAGAAGTACGCGCTCGGCTCGGTTCGCACCCAGCCGGTGCCGGGCTGGGACGCCGAGGTCACGACCACCAAGCTCGACAAGCCGGTCACCAACTCGTACGGGGCGAAGCTCGACGAGGTCGTCACCAAGGTCACCTGGACCGCAGCGGGCGGCACCGCCATTCAGCCGGACGAGTACCAGGAGTTCACCTTCTCGACTGGTCCGCTGCCCACGGACGTCGACCAGCTGGTGTTGCCCGCCACGCAGACCTACGAAGGTGGCAAGGTCGTGGCATGGGACGAGCCGCCGGTTGCGGGCCCCGAGGACACTGAGCCGGAGCGTCCCGCGCCGGTGGTGCCGCTCGCGGCCGAGGAGAGCGGCCACGGCTCGGCCTCATCGGGTTCGGCGTCGTCCGACTCCGCGTCAGCCACCGCGCAGCGCGCCGCCGAGAACGAGGACGTCGCCGCGACCGACTCGACCGCACGTTGGCTCGGCGGTCTCGGGCTCGCGTTCGGCGCGCTCGGGGTCGGCTTCGGGATCGGCGCCGTCACTCGATCGCGGCAGAAGACAGCACAGGAGGACTGAGCATGATCATCGCACCGGGCAAGGCACTGGCACGGACGACGATCGCCACGCTGGTCGCGGTGCTGGCCCTACTCGCGGCCGCGCCGTCGGCGTTGGCGCACAACACGCTGGTCGGCTCCGACCCGAAGGAGAACGCGACCGTCGACGTCGCCCCCGACAAGGTGACGTTGACCTTCGACCAGGAGGTGCAGTCCGGCGAGGTCAACCAGGTCGTCGTCAACGGGCCGGACGGCGGCCAGTGGGCGCGCGGTCCGGTCGAGGTGAACGGCACCGAGGTGTCCCGCTCGCTCGGCGAGCTGGGGTCAGCCGGGGAGTACACGATCGGGTTCCGCGTCCTTTCGGCTGACGGCCACGCGGTGACGCGGGAGATCCCGTTCACGCTCACCACGGCGGGCACCGCCACACCGCCCCAGACGTCACCGGCGCAGCAGGACGCCCAGGGCGACACGGCAGACAGCCAGGAACCGGGCGCGGTCATTCCGACCTGGGTGTGGGTCGTCAGCACGGTGCTGCTGCTCGGCGCGGGGCTCTGGCTCGCGCTGCGCCAAGGCCGCGAGCAATGACATCGCCGAGTGCGGCGGCACGGCTGGC
Source organism: Actinophytocola sp. (assembly GCA_009377475.1). Classification (GTDB taxonomy): domain Bacteria; phylum Actinomycetota; class Actinomycetes; order Mycobacteriales; family Pseudonocardiaceae; genus Haloechinothrix_A. The sequence goes on along the minus strand of WHTY01000107.1, from coordinate 9,991 downwards.
ACCGCTGAGCGCCGCCGTTGCCGCCGCACTCGCTGGCGCGCTGGCCGGTGCCGGGATCACGGTGGCGGCGCCGGTCGCTGGCATCGCTGACCCAGGCACCGGCGTGCTCGTCGCGTTGCCGCTGGTCCGGACGTTGCTGAGCGTGACAGCGGCGGCGACCGTCGGGCTGTGCCTGTTCCCGCTGCTGCTCGGCGCGCTCGGTCCGGGCGGCCCGGACAACACCACCGCCGAGCGCGCGGAGCCCGTGCTGCACCGCGCACGCCGGTGGTCCGTGGTGACGTCGATGGCGTGGGCGGCAACGACCGTCGCCGCGTTGCTGCTGCACACCGCCGAGTTCCAGGCGCAGCAGGCGACCATCGGTTTCGCCGACGTCGTCGCCTACGCCAGTGACGTCGCTACCGGAAAGGCGCTGCTCAGCGTCATCGGGCTGACGCTGCTGCTGTGCGCGTTGAATGTGCTCGCCGTTCGGCATCGCGAGCGGGTGCCCGCCGAGATCCGCGCCGGGCTCGGGGTGTTCGCGCTGCTGCCACTTCCGGCGACCGGCCACGCGGCGGGCTGGGTCGGGCAGGACTACGCCGTCGTCGCGCTTGAGCTGCACGTCATCAGCGCCGTGGTGTGGCTCGGCGGGCTCGCCGCACTAGCCGTGCTGCTCGCGAACGACGTCGCGCTGCTCGCCACGGCGTTGCCCCGGTTCTCGGTGGTGGCCACCGCCTGCATCGCCACCACGGCGGTGACCGGCACGATCAGCGGGCTCACCCATCTCGGCACGCACGGATCGTCCGCCGCGCCGATGTCGGTCGCGCTGATCGGTACGCCCTATGGCGGACTGCTGCTCGCCAAACTGGCCTGTTTCGCCGCGATCGCGCTCGCTGGGGCGAAGATGCGCTGGCGCATCCTGCCCGCGGTGGTGGCACAGGGTGCGGACGCCGACGGCCACGGCGACCTGGCGCGCGGCGCGAGCCACGACGCCCAACAACGCACCCTCACCGGCCGCCCCGCCTTCGCCGCGTGGGCGAGCGTCGAGCTGCTGCTGTTGGGGCTCGCGTTCGGCATCGCGACGGTACTCTCCCGGGCCGGATTCGGTTGATCCATTCGGCCGAAGGGGTGACTAGTGCGACCGAATTTCGACGTTGGCGGGGTGCCAGATGATCAGAACGGTGAACGGTACCCCCACGTCGGCGAACGTCGTCCATCGCGCGGGCGGTTTTGCCGCGTAACGGCGTTTCGCACGCTTTATCCGGCTTACCGGCCAGGTCGGCACGATTCAGCACGCTCGGTGGCGAGCCGAAGGTGAAACTCGCGCCGATTATGGTGCGACTCGCGCCAAATACGGTGCGACTCGCGGGTTAGCGGTAGCGCTCCCACCGTGCCTTGCGGTCGCCCGCCCGCAGGTCGGTCAACCGGCGCTCGAACTCCGGCCGCACGCTGGGGTGACTGCGCAGGATCGGTAGCACGCTGGTGGTCAGCTTAAGCTCCCGTGCCGCCTGCAGCACCCCGAAACCGTCCCAGGCCATGACGTCGAAGCCGTAGGCGTCCGCCAGCTCCTCGTACACCGCCATCGGGTCGCCGAACCGCAGCACGCCGAGCGCGACCGGCATCAGGTCCCACTCCGGCGGACCGACCCCTGAGGAGTCGAAGTCGCAGAGCACGGGGCCGTCGTCGGCGACGAGGACGTTGCCGAGGTGAGCGTCGCCGTGCACAAGCGCGGGCCGCAGCGGGAAGTCGAGCGCGTCAAGCTTGGCCTGCACCTCGTCGCACCGGTCAAGCAGGAACCGCCGGTCGGCGAGGTCCAGCTCCTCGGCGTCGGCCACCCGAGCGCGGACGTCGGTCAGCGGCGACCAGCCGGGCAGCCCGTCCGGCACCGGCAGCGCGTGGACCTGCCGCAACAGCCGCCCCAGGTCGGCGGGCCCCGAGCGCACCGGCCGCTCGCGCACCCGCCACCACAGCGTCGCGACGTGCTCACCAGCGCTGACCGGCTGTGAGATGCCCGGGTACAGCCGCACCGCTGGGACGTCGTGCCGCGCGAAGTGCTCCGCGACGGCGACCACCTTCGCGACCCGGTGCCGCAGCGTCTCCGAGCCGACGATGCGTACCACGACCGGAGCGCTGACCAGCGCGTACACCGCGTTGTTCGTGAACCGCAGCAGCTCAGCCCCAGCGGCGTCGAGACCGGCCTTGCCACAGACATCGGCCAGCACGGCAGCCAGCTTGTCCTGCGTGAAGCGGGGATTCTGCGTTTGCACCGTGCCGTTGCCCCCAGACCACGCCGTCAAGCGGCGTAGAAGGCGTTGATCCGCTCCGTGAGTTCCCTTGCGTCGACGTTGTTGCTGCGCTTCTCGGCCTCTAGCTTCATCGGCTCCATGCGGTCCTTGACCCGCGCCGACTTGAGCCCGTCCGCCGATTCCAGCGCCGCCCTGCCGATCTTCGCACCGTGGTCGATGTCGCCGTCGAGCAGGTGGTTGGTTGCCAGCGCGCTCAGGTTGAAAGCCTTGCTGCGCGCCATGTCCTCGCCGTAGCTGTCGATCGCCCTTGTCAGGGCGGGAATCGCGTACTTCGTGTGCTCCGACCCAGCGGTGCGTGCGAGCACCGTGTGCACGGTGCCGACCATGGCGTGCAGGTCGGTCTGGTTGAAGAACTTCACCCAGGACTCGGCGTTTTCCACGTCTGCGCGGGTGAAGGTGTCGCGGGTCATGCCGAGCAGCTTGGTCGCCTGCGTCTCGTTGCCCATCTCCGCGTACGCCCACGCCTCGTTCGCGCAGAGCACGGCGACCGCGAGGTCCGAACCGGACTCCTGCGCGGCGATCTGGCCGAGCTGGAACATCTTCAGCGCGTCGTCCGGCGACTTGTGGTGCAGGTAGACCCTGCCCATCCGGTACAGCACGTTGGCGACGAGCGGGTGACTGCCGCCCTCCCTGGCCAGCTCGAGCGCGTTCGCGAAGTGGGTGCGTGCCGAGTCGACGAGCCCGGTGTCGAACGAGGTCCACCCCGCGACGTTGTGCAGGTCGGCGAGCGCGACGTAGAGCCGCGACCTGACCTGGTCGGTACCGCTCGCCGTGAGCATCTGCCTGCCCCACGACAACTGGGCGACGACAGCGTCGCGGCAGAAGCCGCCGCCGTACTGGTAGTCGAGTGCGCGCAAGGCACGGGTGGCGGCTTCCACCTGGCGGACGTCGGCCATGCCGATCCGTCCCGGCGCCGGCGTCGTGGCCGGACTAGCCGCAGCCCACGACCCGGAGTCCACGGCGAACACGGTCGCGCCCATCGTGACCTGGGCGGCGTGCGCAAGGAACCTCCGTCGTTTCACCGCCTCGTCCTCCTCAGCCTGTTCAGCGCCGTCGCTGCCAGCAGCGACGACCTTGACCTGCGTGGCCTCGTCGTAGGCGAGGCCCATGTAGCCACGCGGGATGCGCAAGCCGTCTGCGATGCGTGCGAGCACGTCGTACGCCATGACCTGCCTGCCCTTGAGGATCTCGGACACCTCTGACTGCGACTGGCCGGTCATCGCGGCGATCTGCCGCTGCGAGATCCCGTGGACCCGCAGCAGCCGGTACACCGAGCTGACCCGCCGTGCGGCCAGCGCCTCGCGCATCTCGTTGTCTTCCCAGGTCTCGGGCGGTATCGGGTGAGACTCTGGCAGTCCCTCAGCCTTGGGCTCAGGGCGAGACTGCAGGTGAGACACCATCCCGTGAGACGGCGTGTTCTCGGTCGCATCCATCGGCAAGCATCCTCGTGGAGTGGCTTTGGACTGAAGAGTAGGCACACTCATTCAACCGCGCGAAACCGTAGAAATGAACCCTTGATCGGCTGGAGCGAACTTCTGTGACCGCTCATCGGCGCGGCGATGCCAGTCGTCGCTGCCCTCTCCCACCCACCGCTCTCGAGGCGCACTCTTGAATCAGCGCTCCATGTAGCGCACAAGGGACCGACCTAGCACGGCCCGGCAGTACGGACATCTAAGGACGTACCGGTGGGCCAGGACGAACAGAGCGGAGTTGATCCGGTGGAGCTCCTCGACTCGATCGCGAGACGACGTATCGGGGCAGTGTCGAACCCGGCGCGCCCCGCACCGCGACGGCCCGTCCACCCGACCGCTCATCGCGAGGCGCCAGCCGCCGAGCGGGAGGGGACCAGGGAAGTGGAGAACGGCCAGACGGTGTGGCGGATCCGCTGCGGCGACATGATCCACCGCGATCGCTGCGTGACCGTGTTCGTCGACAACGGCGAGGTCGTCGTCGTCGGACCGCCAGGCGAGACGGCACGACTCACCGATGGCCAGGTCGGACAGCTTCGCGCTGCCCTGAACGAAGCGGCAAAGCTCGCGGAAAGGTAAGGCACACAGTGGACCAGATCCTCGGCCAGGTGCTCCGCAACGCGGTGTGGGAGCGGCTGGACACGCTGGCATCGCTCTCCGACGAAGCCGACGCGGATTCACTTGCCTCCGTCGCCCGTACCGAACTACCTCGGCTTGCCCAGGCATGGCGCGCCATACTGACCGCCCACGAGCCAGACGGCCGTGGCGACTGCCCGACGTGCTCGACCCGCTGGCACCGCAGCAAGGCCCCGTGCTCGGTGTGGCAGGCGGCGCACGAGCACCTCGTCGCAGGCGGCCTCGCCACCGCGCCCGAGCAGCGGACGTCGTCGGAAGGACGTCACGCGCTGCGGATCCCGCACGTCGCGGGATTAGGCGCAGGCTAGCCGACTTGGCGATGGTCGCTGACCGAGTTGCCCCCACCGGTCACCGCTGATCATCCGCCCACCGGCCGCGGCCCGGCTCGTCCGTCCCCCCGTGCGTCATGAGCCGGCCGCGGCCTCCGGAGACAAGTTGCAAATTTCATATCCCCCGGCCGATCGCCCATCCCCCAACCCCGCGAGCCGGTGCCGCGCTCCCCCTCCCCCGACCGGCACCGGCTCGCGGTCCCGTTTCGACACTACCCCGCGTGGCGTAACCTGAAAATCTATCCTGCGTTGTACAGCCGAGACCGTGGCCACCCACACCCCGAGTCTCCGCGCGTGGCGCACCAGCCGCGGTGGCACCAGCTGCGGTGGGGGAAATACCGCAGGGTGCGACAACAGAGGAGATGTGCGTGTCCGATCTCGACGCGGTCCATACGGTCCCTAAGGTGGAAACCGTGGTCCTACCACCCGAGTTCACCCCTCTTCGCAGGAAGCCGGTGCAGCAGCGCAGCGCGAAACGGGTGGAGAAGATGCTCGACGCGTGCGCCGAGCTGCTGGACGAGATCGGCTACGACGCGCTGACGACGACGCTCATCGCCAAGCGGGCCGAGGTCGCGGTCGGCTCGCTGTACCAGTTCTTCCCTGACAAGCGCGCCGTCGTGCAGGCGCTGACGCAGCGCAACCTCGAGCAGTTCATGCAGTCGGTGCAGGCGCGCATGAGCTCGGTCGACCCCGACCACTGGTGTGACGTGGTTGACGGGCTGCTCGACGTCTACCTGCGGATGCACCGCGAGCAGCCGGGGTTCTCCAAGGTCCACTTCGGCGACGTCGTCGACACTCGGCTGCTCGACTCCCGGCGCGACAACAACACCGTCGTATCGGACTCGCTGACCGCGCTGGTCGGCGCGCAGATCGACCTCCCGGAAGCGGAGATCGCGATGCCGGTCTCCATCGCCGTCGAGTCGGCGGACGCGCTGCTCAAGCTGGCGTTCCGCCGCGACCCGCACGGCGACCAGCAGATCGTCGACGAGACGAAGCACCTGATCAAGGTGTACCTGGAAAGCCGGTTCGGCAGCTGAGCTCAGCTCGTTTGCTCAACGCTCAGCCGAAGTCCTTGCCATCACCCCGGTAGGTGAGCACGGTCTTTTCCCGCTGCCCGCCGCTGACGACGTGATAGACGTCGACGCGTTCCGCCAGCTCCCCGGCCTTGGCGTGGCGCAGCCAGACCTTGTCCCCGATGGCGAGGTCGCCTGCCGCCGCGCCGGTGACCGGCGTCTGCACCTCTCCCGCGCCTTCCATGTCGAGCAGCCGCAGGCCCGCTGGCAGGTACGGTCGGGGCAGCCGCGAACGGCTCGGCGCGCCGGAGGCGACGTACCCGCCGGAGAACAGCGTCGCGATGCCGGGCGTCGGTTTGCGCACGACCGGCAGCGCGAACAGCACCGCGGGGCGCGGCCGGAAGTCGCGGTAGCCGTCGAACAGCGTCGGGCCGATGAGCCCGGAACCCGCCGCGACCTCGGTGACCGAGGTGTCCGCGATGGTGGTCTCGATGCTGCCGGTGCCGCCGCCGTTGACGAACTCAAGGTCGGTGACCTCGCGGACCGCCCGCACCGCCGCCGCACGTCGTTCGGCGAGTTCCGCCGCCGAACGGTGTCGCATCAGCCGGACCGCCAACGCGGACACCGGATTGCCTGCGGCGTCACCCACACCGGCGATTTGTCCCTCATAGCCCATCAGGCCGACCAGCTCGAAGCCGTCGCGCCCGGTGACGTGGCGCGCGAGCGCCGCCGCCTGCTCCGGGGTGTGGATCGGCGAGCGGCGCGGCCCGATGTGGATTCCCGGCACCGGCCGCCACGAGACGTCGAGTTCGAGGCAGACCCGCAGTGTCGGGTGGTCCGGTCCGAGCACCCGATCGATGAGGTCGAGGTGATCGGCGGCGTCGACCATGATGGTGATGGCCTCGCACGCCCCGGCGTCCGCCGCGAGTGCGCGCAGCGTGCCCGCGTCAACGGTCGGGTACGCGACGACGATGTCCCTGCTGACGCCCTGTTGGTGCAGCCACAGCGCCTCGGCGAGCGAGTAGGCGAGCACGCCAGCCGTGCCCGGCGCGGCCAAGGCGCGTTCCAGCAGGAAGCGGCACCGCACGGACTTGCTGGCCAGCCGGATCGGGGTGCCGTTCGCGCGCAGGACGAGGTCGGCGAGGTTGGCGTCGAACGCGTCGATGTCCACGATCGCCAGCGGCGCGTCGAGACCCTCGGTCGCGCGGTCGTACTCGTGCCGCGCCCGATCCTCGTCGCGCGGAGTGCGCTGGTGAACTGGGCTGACCATAAGGTGAAATACTACTCTCTATCCGGTTTAATATGAAGTATATTCACATCCTATGACCGAGTGTACTCCGAACCACGCCGCAACGGGGGCGACATCGTGAGCGCGTCACGCCAGACCGGGCCCGCGACCTGGACGAACTGGGCAGGCACTGCGAGTGCGGCACCGGACGTCGTCCACCGGCCGCTGACCGCCGAGCAGATCGGCGCGGCCGTCGCGGCGGCGGCAGCGGACGGCAAGCGCGTCCGCACGTGGGGCAGCGGGCACTCCTTCACGCCGATCGCGGTGGCCGACGAGCATGCCATCGACCTGTCCGGCTACCGCGGCGTCACGCACATCGACAGCGCGACGAACGAGGTCACGGTGCGCGCGGGCACGACGTTGCGGGCGCTGAACGCCGCATTGGACGCGCACGAGCTCGCGCTCGTCAACATGGGCGACATCGACAAGCAGACCATCGCGGGCGCGCTGTCCACCGGCACCCACGGCACCGGCGCGGCGCTCGGCGGGCTCGCGACGCAGGTCAGCGCGCTGGAGCTGGTGCTGGCGGACGGGTCGACGGTGCGGTGCTCGGCGTCGGAGTCGCCGGAGCTGTTCGCAGCGGCGCGGGTCGGGCTCGGGGCGCTCGGCGTCATCAGCACGGTGACGCTGCGGTGCGTGCCGTCGTTCGCGCTGACCGCACGAGAGGCACCGGGCAGGCTCCCCGACGTCCTTGATCGGCTCGACCACGACGTCGAGAGCACCGATCACTTCGAGTTCTACTGGTTCCCGCACGGCGAGACGGTGCTGACCAAGCACAACAACCGGCTGCCCGACAGCGCCGAGCCGCGGCCGCTGAGCAGGCTGCGGTCGTGGGTGGAGTACGAGCTAATCGAGAACCGGCTGTTCGGCGCGGTGTGCCGGGCGGAGCGCGCGATCCCGGCGTTGGTGCGGCCCGCGCAGCGGCTGATCGCGGCGACGCTGTCCGAACGCGACTACAGCGACACCTCGCACCGGGTGTTCGTGACGAACCGGGCGGTGCGGTTCGTCGAGTCGGAGTACGCCGTGCCGCGCGCGGCGCTCCCCGAGGTGCTGGCCGAGTTGCGGCAGGCCGTCGCGCGGCTGACCGATCCGGTGGCGTTCCCCGTCGAGGTCCGGTTCGCCGCCGCCGACGACGTCTGGTTGTCCACGGCGTATGACCGGGACACCGCGTACGTCGCCGTGCACCAGTACGTCGGGATGCCGTTCGAGGAGTACTTCGCGGCGTTCGAGGCGATTGCGGGCGCGGTCGGCGGCAGGCCGCACTGGGGCAAACTGCACACGCTGGACGCGGCGGCGTTGCGCGAGCGGTACCCCCGGTTCGACGACTTCCTGCGCGTGCGCTCTCAGGTTGACCCGGAAGGCCGATTCAGCAACGCCTACACGGACCGGGTGCTCGGGGCGCGGTAGGCGCCCGGCTCAGCTCCGCACGGCCGCCACGGCGTCGTCGAGGCCAGGCCGCACCGGCCTCGCGCGACTCCGCGCCCGCGAGACCTCCCCCACCACCCTGCTCATATGCCCACACGGCTGCCCGGTTTGCCCGCTTCTCATGGGCATATCAGTAGGGTGGAGCGTCGGCTGCTGTACCCGGAGTGTCTTCTCCGGAATCCGATACAACTGCATCGCTGGCAATACGGTTGTATCGGTTTTCACGAAAGACACGCCGCCCCATGAGGTCGTTAACGTCGACGGCGGCTCAGCTCCGCACGGCCGCCACGGCGTCGTCGATCGGGGCGTCGCCCGCGACCAACTCCAGTGTCATGCCGACGGTCGCCGGTTCGTCCAGCAGCGCGAGCAGCACGGCCGCGACGTCGTCGCGCGGGATGTCGGCGCGCTCGGTGTGCTCCGCGAGGTGCACGCGGCCGGTGCACGCGTCGTCCGTGAGCCTGCCGGGCCGGAGGATGGTCCAGTCGAGATCGCGCGCCCGCAGGTCGTCCTCGGCCGCCGCCTTCGCGCGCAGGTAGGCGGCGAACACCTCGCCGACCTCGGGATCGTCCGCACGCTCCAACGCCATCGCGCTCACCTGGAGGTGCCGCCGCACGCCAGCCGCCTCGGCCGCGTCCGCGAACAGCGCCGCTGCCGCCCGGTCGACCGACTCCTTCCGCGCCACTCCGCTGCCGGGGCCAGCGCCAGCGGCGAACACGGCGGCGTCCGCGCCGCGAAGGGTCTTCTCCACCTCGGCGACGCCCGCGGTTTCCAGGTCGACGACGGCGGCCCGCGAGCCCGCGTCGGCGAGGTCGGCGGCGTGGTCGGGGTTGCGCACGATGCCGATGACCTCGTCACCGCGTGCGGAGAGCAAAGTGGACAACCGGAGGGCGATCTTGCCGTGACCGCCAGCGATCACTACGCGCATGTCAGGCAGCGTAGTAGCCGACGACGTCTACAGCGCGGGGGACTTCAATCCACCCCAGCAGGGACCTCGTCCACGGCGAGCAGCTGCTCGTACACCATCTCGTTCATCCACCGCGACAGCGCGTCGTCGGCCATCATCACGCGCTCCGGGCGACCAGGCAGGTCACGGCGCACGAGGGTGTTGTCGTCGACGGAGAGCACGTCGAGCCCGTACGCGCGGGCGCGCGGCAGGCAGTTGTTGACGTAGTCGTGGGTGAGCATCGCGGTGTCCGGCAGCACCATCGCGGCGTCGTAGTACCGTGCGAACGGCACCGCCCACGCCAGCCCGGTGCGCCAGTGCCGCGCGACGCCGATGACACCGAGGATCTCGGCCGCAGGCGCTGGCGCCTCGTGCGCCAGCTCCGGCCACGTCCAGGTGGACACGCTTGCGCGGTCGATCACCGGCGGCATGCCGGTCGCGATGCGCTCGGCGTGGGCGTCCGGGCGCAGCCGCGCCACCACATGCACCTTGCGACCAAGCAGCCTCATCTGCGGCAGGACGACGCCGTCCTTGCCGAGGACCGCCGCCGTTTCCTTCGCGATGTCGAGCGTGCTCGCGGGAAGCGGTCCGGGGGGCACGACCCGG
>WHTY01000040.1 GCA_009377475.1 Actinophytocola sp. | reverse complement strand
GGTCACGACCGCTAATCAGCGATCACGGAGGCTATCCCGCCAGCGCGAAGCCTTGGCGCCACGGGCGGTTCTCGCTGGTATCCGCCCACCTCCGCCCGCACCCAGCCACAACAGGCGCGTTCGACACCAGCCACCTAGGTGTTAGGAGCCGTTGAGGTTCGCAGCGGGTAGTCGGCGCGCACCTCGAACCCGCCGTCGTCGGTGGCGCGGGCGTGGAACGTCCCGTCGAGCCGCAGCGCCCGCTCGGCCAACCCGGCGAGACCGTGCCCGCCGGACGGCAGTGACCGCGACGGCTGGTGCGGCCGGTCGTTGCGTACGGCGACGTGCAGCATCTCGCCGTCCACCGCGACCTGCACCGTGGCTGCCGCACCTGGCGCGTGCTTGTGGACGTTGGTCAGTGCCTCCTGCACGGTGCGGAACGCCGCTGCGGAGATCTGGCTTGGCAGCGTCTCCGGCACGTTGTCCACCTTGAGCCGCACCGGGACGTCGACGTCGCGGATCAGCGCGCCGAGATCGGTGAGCTGCGGGGCAGGCAGTTCCTCGTCTGTGGCCGATCGCAGCACGCCGACCAGCGAGCGCAGTTCCTCCAAGGTGCGGGTGCTGAGCTGTCGGATGGTGTCGGCGGCGGCAGCGACATCGTGGGGTGTCTTGGCGCATTCGAGCGTGTTGGCCTGCATCGCGATGAGCGTGACCTCGTGGGAGACGACGTCGTGCATCTCGCGGGCGAGGCTGGCGCGTTCGTCGGCGCGCACCGCGCGGGCGTGCATGCGGCGCTCGCGGTCGCGGCTGGCGTCGAGCTCGGCGAGCCTGCGGGAGAGGTCCTGGCGGGCGAGGATCAGCAGCGCCAGCACGACCGGCATGCCCGCGACGACCAGGCCGTAGATGAAGTCGAGCACGTGCTGCCGCCAGTCGAGGGCGACCATCTCCGACCACGGCCACAGCACGAACCGGCACGCGACGACGAGGCCGGCGCCGACCCACGTCTGCCAGTGCATGCCCTTGCGGTAGGCGAGGAACCCGAGCGCGATCATCGCCGCGAGCTGCGACCAGCCGACGAAGAAGCCGGGGATGGTGGCCAGCACGGTGAGGAAGGGGAGTCGTTTGCGCCAGGCGAGCGCCGCGCAGGCGATGCTGGAGAACACGAGGGAGTAGGTGGGCGCGTCCTCCGGGATGACCAGCCACACGTCGAGCACGGCGATGCCGATGGCGAGCGTGGTGAGCAGGAGCGATGACAGGGAGGGACGGTCGCGCGAGATGCCGCTCAGGCTGGCGACGAGCGCCTGTGGTCGCGGGCCGACCCGCAACGCAGGGATGGACAGTCCCTGAGTACTCATCTGAAGACCTCCGGCCGCGTTCGGTTCTCGCTATGAAAGATGCTCACAACGGCCGGACGGGACGTCTGGCGCACGAAAAGTGTGCGCACGCAAACGCCACGCCGCGGTCAGCGCGTCACGGTGGGTATCCGAGTGGCGCTTCTGCTAGCGAGTAAACGTATTCTGCGTATTTAATGCGCAACTTTTGATTGACAGGCGACAGAAGTCGTTTACGCTGCCAACTCATGACCATCGCGCGAGGGGACCGACGTCGAAAGGCCGCGCCATGAAACGTCTTCGATCCCGTGTCGCTCTCGTGCTGTCGATCCTGCTGGTGCAGGGCCTGCTCGCCGCCGTGGCCGCCACCTCGGCGAGCGGCGCCGCTGCCGCCGAGCCCGAGAAGCCGCGCGTGCTGGTGTGGGGCGGCGCCTACGGCTTCCGGCATCCCAGCATCACCACCGGCGAGCAGACGATGCTCGAACTGGCGCAGGCGACAGGGGAGTTCTCGGTGACCGTCACCGAGAATCCCGCCGACCTGTCGATGGCGACGCTGCGGAACTACGACGTGCTGATGTGGGTCAGCACCACCGGCAAGGCGCCGATCACCGAGCAGCAGCGCGACGAGGTGATGCGCTGGTCCGCTTGCGGCGGTGGCAACCTCGGCATCCACGCCGTGCTCGACAGCGAGTACGGCTGGCCCGAGCGCGCAACTGTTCGGCGCGCAGTTCGACTCCCATCCGCATGGCGCTGCCGCACCACCGGCGCGCGTCGTCGTCGAGGACAGGACCGATCCGACCATGGCCGGGTGGTCCGACGGCGAGTCGTTCCAGATGGCGGACGAGTACTACCGGTGGCGAGGCGCGCGGGGTGTGCCCGGCATCTCGCTGCCGCGCGACCTGCCCGGCACCGAGGTGCTGCTGTCGCTGGACGAGACGTCGGTCGCGGATGGCGTCCAGGACGGCGCGCAGCCGTACGAGGACAACCAGCCGATCGCGTGGAAACGGACCTACGGCGAGGGTCGGGTCTTCTACAACAACATGGGCCACAACGAGAGCACCTGGTCGGTGCCCGCGTTCCAGCTCTCGCTGGTCAACGCGATCGACTGGCTCGCAGGCGTTCGCCAGGACCAGACGTGTCCGGTGCCCGCGATGCGGGAGACCAACGCGACGGCGGACTTCCGCGCCGTGCACACCACGGACTCCCAGGCGCTGAACGGGGGCATCCCCGGCAACCTGGCCTGGGGCGCGCAGACGTGGGTGGTCGACCTGAGCCCGAGCCGAGCGCGCGCCGCGACCGTCACCATCGACCTCGACTGGCCGCTGCCCAGTGATGACTACGACCTCAGCGTGACGACCGGGTGGGGCTACTACGGCTCCGACAACCCCGCTGGCACGCCGCACGAGCAGGTCGTCATCGAGGACGTACCGCACTGCGGCATCCTGCAGGTGGCGGGGGACAACATGCTCGCGCCGTCGATGTCGGGCACCACGGCGAGCATCGAGGTCGCGCCGCAGCCACGTAAACCAGGCCCGGTATCAGCCACTGATCGGACGCATCCGCGGCCAAGACGAGCAACTATGTAGATCGAATCTACGTAGATGATGGCTACATAGATTCCTTCTAACAAACACGCGGCGTCGCTGGCGGCGGGATATGCCCACAGGACCGCGCGGCAGCGAAACTAGGCGAGGAAACCCCTGAGCAACGCCGCCGTGCCGTCGACGTGCTCCGCCATCGACCGCCGGGCCGCTTCCGGGTCACCGGCGAGGATGGCGTCGACGACGGCGGTGTGCTGCTCGTTGGAGTGCTCGATGTTGCGGGCGAGCAGCGGGATGGCGTCGAGCAGCTCGTTGAGCCGCATCCGCACGTCGGCGACCGCCGACGTCAGCGACGGCGAGCCGCTGACCTCCGCCACGGCGAGGTGGAACCGGGAGTCGAGGCGCCGGTAGTCGTCCAGGTTGGCGGCGGACGTCTCGTCCAGCCTGCGCCGCAGGTGCTCCCGCTCCGACGCGGCCAGCTCTCTGCCAGCAGCCGCCTCGGCGGCGCCCACTTCGAGGACGTACCGCAGCGTCAGGGCGTCGTCGAGCGCGTCGCCCATCTGCATGGCGACCCGCTTGAGGCTCCGCCGGTCGGGGCGCGGCGGCGTCCGGCTGACGAAGGTGCCGCCGTAGCGGCCCCGGCGCGACTCGACGTAGCCCGCCTGTTGCAGCGCCCGGATCGCCTCCCGCAGCGTCACCCTGCTGACGTTGAAGCGGGCGGCGAGGTCGCGTTCGGCCGGAAGCCGATCGCCGGGGTCGACCACGCCGAGCTTGATCGTCTGCAGCAGCCGCTCCACCGTCTCCTCGAAGGCGTTTCCGCCCCGTACCGGGCGGAACATCGCCTCGTCCACGGCGCCAGCGGCGTCGACCGGGGTCACATCCCGACTGCTCACTACGCTGGTCTCCCGACCGTCAATGGTCAAAGGTCTGACCCTGCGATTTAACCATCCGTCACCTGGACGTGCCCGCCGTCGGTCGTCCGCACGCCTTACAGCGGGGTGACGTAGGCGCTGGAGATGCCACCGTCGACCAGGAAGGTGGACGCGGTGATGAAGGACGCGTCGTCGCTGGCCAGGAAGGCGACCGCGGCGGCGATCTCCTCCGGCTCGGCGAACCGGCCCATCGGGACGTGCACCAGACGACGCTGCGCCTTCTCCGGGTCCTTGGCGAACAGCTCCTGCAGCAGCGGGGTGTTGACGGGACCCGGGCACAGCGCGTTGACGCGGATGCCCTCGCGGGCGAACTGCACGCCCAGCTCCCGCGACATCGCCAGCACACCGCCCTTGGACGCGGTGTAGGAGATCTGCGAGGTCGCCGCGCCCATCATCGCCACGAACGATGCGGTGTTGATGATCGAGCCCTTGCCCTGCCGCCGCATGTAGGGGATGGCCGCCTTGCAGCACAGGTAGACCGAGGTCAGGTTGACCTCCTGCACCCGCTGCCACGCGTCCCGCTCGGTGTCGAGGATCGAGTCGTCGTCCGGCGGCGAGATACCCGCGTTGTTGAAGGCGATGTCGACCGAGCCGTGACTGTCGTTCGCGGTGGCGAACAGGTTCTCGACGTCCGCCTCGCTGGTGACGTCTGTCTGTACAAAAAGCCCGCCGACCTCGTCCGCGGCGGCCTTGCCCGCGTCCGGATCGACGTCACCGATCACGATCGTGGCACCGTCGGCGGCGAGCCGCCGCACGGTCGCCAACCCGATCCCGCTCGCGCCGCCGGTCACCACGGCCACCTTGCCTTCGAGTCTCATGTCACTCCTCGGTATTGATGAACACGTTCTTGGTCTCGGTGAACGCCGCCAGCGCGTCCGGGCCGAGCTCCCGGCCGAGGCCGGACTGCTTGAACCCGCCGAACGGCGTCGAGTACCGCACGGCGGAGTGGGAGTTGACCGAGAGGTTGCCCGCCTCGACGCCGCGCGCCACCCGCAGCGCCTTGCCGACGTCGCGAGTCCACAGCGATCCGGCGAGGCCGTAGTCGGTGTCGTTGGCGATGCGGATCGCGTCGGCCTCGTCCTCGAACGGCATCACCGCGACGACCGGGCCGAAGATTTCCTCCCGCCACGCCCGCGACGCCGGGTCCACCGGTGCGAGCACCGTCGGCGGGAACCAGTAGCCCGCGCCGCCCGGGCAGCTGCCCCGGAACGCGACCGGGGCGTCGTCCGGCACGAAGGACGCGACGATGTCGCGCTGCGCCGCCGAGATCAACGGTCCCATCTCGGTCGCGTCGTCACCGGGGTCGCCGACCCGCACGCCCGTGACGGCGGGTTCCAGCAGCGCCATGAACTCGTCCAGCGCGCCGCGCTGCACCAGGATCCGGGAACGCGCGCAGCAGTCCTGGCCCGCGTTGTCGAACACGCCATAAGGAGCAGCCCGCGCAGCGCCTTCAATGTCCGCGTCCGCGAACACGATGTTGGCGCTCTTGCCGCCCAGCTCCAGCGTCACCCGCTTCACCTGGTCAGCGCAGCCCGCCATGATCCGCTTGCCGACGCTGGTCGAGCCGGTGAACACCACCTTGCGCACGCCGGGGTGGGTGACGAATCGCTCGCCGACCACCGAGCCCTTGCCGGGAATCACCTGGAAGACGTCCTCCGGGATGCCCGCTTCGCGGGCCAGCTCCGCCAGCCGTAGTGCCGTCAGCGGCGTCAGCTCGGCGGGCTTGAGCACCACCGTGTTGCCCGCTGCCAGCGCGGGCGCGAAACCCCACGCGGCGATCGGCATCGGGAAGTTCCACGGCACGATGATGCCCACCACGCCGAGCGGCTCGGCGAACGTGACGTTCACGCCGCCCGCGACCGGGATCTGCTTGCCGAACTGCCGCTCCGGGGCCGCCGCGTAGTAGTGCAGCACGTCGCGGACGTTGCCCGCCTCGCCTCGTGCGTTGCTGATGGTGTGCCCGGAGTTGGCGACCTCGAGCTCGGCGAGGTGCTCCAGGTCGGCGCCGACGGCGTCGGCGAACCGGCGCAGCAGCCGTGCCCGGTCGGCGGGCGCGACGTCGCGCCAGGACTCCTGCGCCTTCTCGGCGCGGGCGATGGCCGCGTCCGCCTCATCGACACTGGCCAGCGGCACGGTTCGCACCAGCTGTTCCGTCGCCGGGTTGATCACATCGAACGTCGTCATCGCGCCTCCTTCACAGTGTCTGATGCTTCGGACCTGCTAGCAGTCCTCAGTGCCGCGGCGACCAAGG
Organism: Actinophytocola sp.; assembly: GCA_009377475.1. GTDB lineage: Bacteria > Actinomycetota > Actinomycetes > Mycobacteriales > Pseudonocardiaceae > Haloechinothrix_A. Next base: position 32,541 of record WHTY01000040.1, on the reverse strand, counting down.
CCTCGAACAGCCGAGGATCGCCGGAGTCCTGCTCGGGATGCCACTGCACGCCGAGAACGAAGCGGTGCGTCGGCAGTTCGACGGCCTCGACCGTGCCGTCCTCTGCCCAGCCACTCGCCCGCAGCGCCGGGGCGATCCGGTCCAGCGCCTGGTGGTGGTAGCAGGGGACCTTGCAGTCACCGCCGAGGATCCGCGCGGCAAGGCCGCCGTCCGTCAGCCGCACTCGGATGGGGCCAAACACCGCGGGCGCGGGACGGTGCGCTTCGTGGCCGACGACGTCCGGCAAGTGCTGATGCAGCGAGCCACCGAGCGCGACGTTGAGCACCTGCGCGCCACGGCAGACGCCGAGCACCGGCAGGTCACCCGCCAGGGCGTGCTCGAGCAGCCGGATCTCCCACTGGTCCCTGCCGGGCTGGGTGTCGGTGGTCGCCGGGTGCGGCTGCTGGTCGTAGGCGGCGGGGTCGATGTCGGCGCCGCCGGAGATCACCAGCCCGTCGAGCGCGGCGATGACCTCCGCCGAGCCGTCCGTGCCGTAGTTGACCGGGGGCAGCAGCACCGGGACGCCGCCCGCACGGCTGACCGCATCGACGTAATTGCTCGGCAGCAGCGCGAAGTCGGTGTCCCACACCCCGGTCTGCGCCCGCTGGGCGTAGGTGGTCAAGCCGATCACCGGTTTAGAGCCGTTCGAAACCACGGAACCTCTCCCAGTCGGTCACGGTGGCGTCGTACGCGGCCAGCTCGACCTTGGCCGCGTTCAGGTAGTGCGCGACGACGTCGTCGCCGAACGCCTCGCGGGCGAGCTTGCTGTCGGCGAACAACTGGGCGGCGTCCCGCAGCGTCGCTGGCACCTGCGGCAGGTCGGCGTCGTAGGCGTTGCCGGTGAACTCCGGTTCCAGCTCCAGTTCCCGCTCTATGCCGTGCAGCCCCGCCGCGACCAGCGCGGCGACCGCGAGATAGGGGTTGACGTCGCCGCCGGGAACCCGGTTCTCCATCCGCAGCGACGGCCCGTGCCCGACCACCCGCAGCGCGCAGGTGCGGTTGTCCATGCCCCACGCCACCGTCGTCGGCGCGAAGCTGCCCGGCTGGAACCGCTTGTACGAGTTGACGTTCGGCGCGAACAGGTAGGTGAGTTCCGGCAGACACGCCTCCTGCCCGGCGACGAAGTGCGCCATCAGCTTCGAGAACCCGTGCGGCCCGTCGCCCGCGAGCACCGGGTCGCCGTCGGTCGAGCGCAACGAGATGTGGATGTGGCAGGAGTTGCCCTCCCGTTCGTCGAACTTGGCCATGAAGGTCAGGCTCATGTCTTCCTGCGCGGCGATCTCCTTCGCGCCGGTCTTGTAGATGCTGTGGTTGTCGCAGGTCCGCAACGCCTCGTCGTAGCGGAAGGCGATCTCGTGCTGGCCGAGGTTGCACTCGCCCTTGGCGGACTCGACGTACATCCCGGCGCCCGCCATCCCGTTCCGGATCCGCCGCAGGAGGTGCTCGATCCGGCCGGTGCCGATCATCGAGTAGTCCACGTTGTACTGGCTCGCCGGGTCAAGGTCGCGGTACGCCTTCCGCCATGCGGTCTCGTAGCTGTCCCGGAAGACGATGAACTCCAGCTCGGTGCCGACGTAGGCGGTGAGCCCGCGTTCGGCGAGCCGGTCGAGCTGCTTGCGCAGGACCTGCCTCGGCGACGCGGTGACCGGGCTGCCGTCCTCCCAGCTCAGGTCGCAGAGCACCAGTGCGGTGCCCTCCTGCCACGGCACGAGGCGCAGCGTCGCGAGGTCCGGTTTCAGCACGAAGTCGCCGTAGCCGCTCTGCCACGACGACATCGCGTAGCCGTCGACGGTGTTCATGTCGACGTCGACGGCGAGCAGGTAGCTGCACGCCTCCGCGGCGTTGGGGAGCACCACGTCGAGGAAGTACCTGGCGGCGCACCGCTTGCCCTGGAGTCGTCCCTGCATGTCGGTGACGGCGATGAGTACGGTGTCGACCTGCCCGGCGTCGATGAGCCCGCGCAGGTCGTCGACGGTAAGCGGTGCATCGGTATCAGACTCGGAAGCAGACACGGCCGCCGCTCCTTCCCGACTGCTGCGGCTCTCACGCAGCGTCTAATGGGCTAAAACTAGTCCTTTCAAGGGAACCATCAGCGACGCCCTCGGTCAACGGGCAGCGTGGGTGAGCGCGGGCGGCTTTCCGTCGCTGGCCCGGACCTTGACGCGAACGTGTGACCCATGCCACTCTCTCGTTCAATAAGCTAAAGGACCGATCATAGCCCATTGAGCGAGGCGGCCAACGGCTGAGAAAGGGAACTCCGATGGCGCACGACGACCAGCGCGGCCACGCGGCGGACCAGCATCGCGTCACCCATGTGCACAGCGGTGTCGACGTCGACTACGAGACGAAGGGCGAGGACTACTTCGACAACCGCAAGCTCCGCAGGGGCGCGGCCGGATGGGTGTTGCTCGCCGGGCTCGGGGTGTCCTATGTGATCTCGGGGGACTTCGCGGGCTGGAACTTCGGCCTCGCCCAGGGCGGCTGGGGCGGCCTGCTGATCGCGACCGTTCTGATGGCGACGATGTACACCTGCATGGTGTTCGGGCTGGCCGAGATGAGCGCCGCCATGCCGGTCGCTGGCGCGGGCTACGGTTTCGCCCGGCGCGCGCTCGGCCCGCTCGGCGGCTTCGCCACCGGCACCGCGATCCTCATCGAGTACGCCATCGCGCCCGCGGCGATCGCGGTGTTCATCGGCGGCTACGTCGAAGCGCTCGGGCTGTTCGGGCTGACGAGCGGCTGGCCGGTCTTCCTCGTCACCTACGCCATCTTCGTCGGCATCCACCTGTGGGGCGTCGGCGAGGCGCTGCGGCTGATGTTCGTGATCACCGGGTTCGCCCTGGTCGCGCTGGTGGTGTTCGTCGTCGGCATGATCGGCAAGTTCGACGTCAACAACCTGTTCGACATCCCGATGACCGAGTCGTTCGGCGCCAGCTCGTTCCTGCCGTTCGGCATTTTCGGCGTGTGGGGCGCGCTGGTGTTCGCGATCTGGTTCTTCCTTGCGATCGAGGGCGTGCCGCTGGCCGCAGAGGAGGCGCGTGACCCGAAACGGGACATGCCCAAGGGCATCATCGTCGGCATGGTCATCCTGCTGGCCACCGCGGCGCTGATCCTGGTGACCGCACCGGGCGGCGCGGGTGCCAAGGCCCTGATGGAGTCCGACAACCCGCTGCCGGACGCGATGCGGCAGGCCTACGGCGGCAGCAACTTCGTGGCCGACTTCGTCAACTACGTCGGACTCGCCGGTCTGATCGCCAGCTTCTTCTCGATCATCTACGCCTACTCGCGGCAGCTGTTCGCGCTCTCACGGGCGGGCTACCTGCCGCGCTGGCTGTCGGTCACCAGTCGCCGTCGCACGCCGTACCTCGCGTTGATCATTCCCGGCACGATCGGCTTCGTGCTCGCCTCCGTCACCCAGGCTGGCGACCTGATGATCCAGATCGCGGTCTTCGGCGCGGCCGTGTCCTACGTGCTGATGATGGTCTCGCACATCGTGCTGCGCAGGCGCGAGCCCGACATGGAGCGTCCCTACCGCACGCCGGGCGGCGTGGTCACCACCGGTGTCGCGCTGGTGCTGGTGGTGACCGCGCTCATCGCGGTGTTCCTCGTCGATCTTCTCGCGGCTGCCATCGTGGCGGGCATCTTCGTCGCCGCGCTGGCGTACTTCTGGTTCTACTCCCGCCACCGGCTGGTGGCGAACGCCCCCGAGGAGGAGTTCGAGGCCATCGAGCGCGCCGAGGCCGAGCTCACCTGACAGGGATGCCTTCGGCGTCCCGGCCCGTCGGCTGGGCTTTCCGCACCCACATCGAAACGGCTGTAACTCCGTGACAACCCGGTGCTAACCAGGTGCGTCATGTGTGTGACCCACACGCGATGACTACCCAGGTTCGTCGGCTGTCCGGGTCGGGATGAGGAGGAGGCGGGTATGGCTGGGAAACTCGGAGCAGGTAGGAGGGGAGCGCTCGCGCTCGCTGCGACGATGGTGATCACGGCGCTGCCGGGAGCGCAGGCCCAGGCGGGAGACGAGTCGCAGACGACGTCGCTGCGACTGCTGCAGACACGGACGGAGCAGACCGCCCACCGGGGCAACGCGGACGCGCCGGTGCGGGTGGACCCCCAGGTGTGGGTGACGCCGGTGAACGGGACGTTCGAACTGCGGGTGCGGCGCACCGAGCACACCGGTCCATTTCAGATCGTCAAGGCCGACTATGTCGGTCGCAGCGACACGGCCCAGGAGCGCGGCCTTCCTCGTGAGATCGTCACCAGGCGCGGTCTCGCACGATTCGTGCGTGTCACGGTGCGGAACGCCGCCGGGGAGCTCGTCAAGCGAACACCGTTGCGGACGTTCTGCCCCAACAGCTACGAGCAGCAACGGTCCGCGCCCGGTGGGCCGGACACGCCGCGTTTTCCGGAGGGCTGCCGGTTGCATCGCTTCGGGCTCTCGCACGTGTGGGGCATCGACGACGGCTGGGCGACTCGGGCGCTGGGGTACGGTGGGGTGCGGTTCCGTGGACCGGACGGCCGCTACACCGTCACGGTGTCGATCGCGCGGCGCTACGTCGACCTGTTCCACATCGCTCAGGAGGACGCGAAGGCGTCGATGTCGATCACCGTCAAGACGCGCACCGCGTCGTCCAGCGGCGCGACCTTCGCCCAAGGCAGCGAGGCGGCCGCCGATGAAGAGCGGTTGTCCAAGCACCCAGCGGTGCGGACCGTGAAGCAGCCCAACACCCGCAACCTTCCCGACCTCGCGTCGCTACCGGCGTGGGGCATCCGCGCAGTTCACTCCCGTGGCCGCGACCTGCTCCGCTTCGCGGCCAACGTGTGGGTCGGCGGCACCTCACGACTCGACGTGGAGGGCTTCCGGCAGCGGGGCGAGGATGTCATGGAGGCCTACCAGTACTTCTACCGGGGAGACGAGGTGGTGGGACGCGCTCGCGTCGGCACCATGAAGTTCCACCGGCAGCGAGGCCACCACCACTGGCACTTCACCGACTTCGCCCGGTATCGGCTGCTCGACTCCTCCCGTGCCGCCTCGGTACGCAGTCACAAGCAGTCCTTCTGCATCGTGCCCACCGACAGCATCGCCCTCGACCTTCCGGACGCCGAGTGGCGACCCGGCGACGGCACGAGGTGTGGGTGGGAGGACGCGCTGTGGGTGCGCCAGATGATCCCCGTCGGCTGGGGCGACACCTACTACCAGGGCGTCGCCGGTCAGGCGTTCAACATCACGAAGGTGCCCAACGGCACCTACTACGTCGAGGTGACCGCGAACCCCGGAAAGCGTCTTTTCGAGACGGACACCAGCAACAACACCACGCTGCGGAAGGTCGTCCTCAAAGGCAGGCCCGGCGCCCGCACGGTGTGCGTGCCGCGCTACACGACGGACCTGTCGCGGGGCAACTGCTAGAGCCGTCGCGCGAACGACCAAAAATCCGCAAGCGGGGAGAAGTCACCAGATCACCTCGATGCCCACCAGCGTCTTGAACGCTTCATCGGCCGTGGCAGCGTGTATGAGCCGCAGCGGCATCAGGCTTCCCACACCGCGATCTCGTTCTCAGGAAGGGACTCGAAGAACGAGTCCGGCAGGTCGTACGGAACGAAGCCGAGCTCCCTCTCCGGTGGCTCCTGTACGGGGATCAGCCTGGCTACGGGCTTGTCACCGCGCGCGATCACAACCTGTTCGCCGCGCTCGACGACGGCCAAGAGCGCGGAAAGCCGGGTCTTGGCTTCCTGCACCTTGATGGGTTGTTCCATGACGCCACGGTGCTAGACCAGGGTTGATTGGTCAACCTTGGTCTAGTGTGGCGGGAGTCCGGGTCGGACGCCTGGCGTGCCTACATGCGACGTGCCACCAACACCGTCAACTACGAAAGCACGCTCACGCTGGCGCAGAACGTCAGCTTCCGGTAGCAGCGTCGAGCTGGGCGATGAGCGTCTTGGGTGCGACACAGCGGTAGGCGTCGGTGACGATCTCGGCGATCTCCTGCCAGTCCACCGGCACGTCGAGGTAGACGCCGAGCCAACCGCGGTGGCCGACGTACGGCGGCCGGAAGAACGCGTCCGGATCGCTCCCGATCAGCGCCTCCTGCGCACCAGGAGGTGCGGCGCACCAGAAGGCAAGCCGATCGTTGTGATGGTGGTCGGCGTAGCTCACGAACGTCTTCTTGCCCCGGACGAACCAGGTCGGCTCGCCGTGGCTGAGACGTTCTGTCACCTCCGGCAGCGCCAGGCACAGCGCTCGCAGCCGGAGCAACGGGTCGTCGTGTGCGGACATGCGCCTATCGTCTCGCCGGCCACCGACAGTTCGCGACAGAACCACGTCGGGCGTCGTTCGTCGCCAGCGAGCCTCCACCCGCCCAGCGCGATTTTATGTCCGATATGCCGGGCCTCGCTGGTCCTCAGCGGGTGGAGGCAGGACGTTGCCCTAACGTCGCGGGCTCGGCGATCGACGTACGTGGCATGATCCTGGTGTCGCGAACGGCCCGCATCGCGCCGCTTGTGCTGGCGACGATGACGTCGCAGGCGCTGCTGGTCGTGCTCGCGCCGACGGTGGTGGCGGTCGCGGGGGAGTTGCGGACGTCGGTCGCCGTCGCTGGCCAGGCCCGGACGGTGACCGCTGGTGTGGCCGTGGTGGTATCGCTGCTGCTGACCAGGCGTATCGAGGCGATCGGCGTGCCTCGTCTGCTGCGGGGCGGGGCCGCGCTCACGATCGGTGTGTCGGCGGCGGTCGCCGCCGCTCCTAACCTTGCTGTGTTCCTGCTCGTTCACGTCCTGGTCGGGGTCGGCCTGGCGGCGCTGCTCACGGCCGGGTTCGCCGGCGTGGCCGGGTTCAGCGGACCGGAGCGCGCCTGGGCGATCGGGTACGTCGCGGGGGCCCGCGCTCGCCTGGATCGTCGTCAACCCGCTGGCCGGGGCGGTGACCGAGTGGCTGTCGTGGCGCGTGGCGCACGCGGTGCCCGCCGCGCTTGCGGTGGCGACCCTGGTGTTCGGGCACCGGCTGCGCCCAGGTCGGCAGCAGGCGGACGTCCCGCTCCGCACCCTCGTCGCCGACAGGGGCGCACGGCGCTGGATCGGCGCGGAGCTGCTGGCCTACGGGTGCTGGACGGCATTGCTGACCTTCGTCGGAGCGTTCTTCATCGAGGTACTTGCGGTGAACGCGGCCACGGCGGGCTGGCTGCTGGCAGCCGGGGCGGCGGCGTTCTTCGCCGCCCCGACCCGCAGTGGCTGGCTCGTCGCTCGCATCGTCCATCGGCGGCTGGTCGCGGCGGCCGCCGTCGCGATGGCCGTCCTCGGGCTCGCGCTGCTCGCCCTGCGCCTCGGCGTGGTTCCCGCCGTCGTGCTGTTCTGCCTCGTCGGACTCGCGGCCGGTGTTCGGACCCCGGCGTCGAGCGGGCTGGCGCTCGAACTCCTGCCAGGGCAGGCAGGCGCCATGATGGCCATCCGCAGCGCCGTGACGCAGCTCGGCTATCTGCTCGGCGCGGCCGTGGGTGGCGCGCTCCTCGCCGCCTGGGGTTACACCGCGCTTGGCGTCATGGTCGCCGTCGGCATGACCTTGTCCGGGCTGCTCATCCTTCGGGTGCGCGAGCCGGAGTCGCCGTCGACCAGGCGGTGAAACACCGTGCGGGTCACCGCAGCGGCTGCTCGGGTTCGTAGCTGCACCACGTGCCCTGATGTTCGACGGCGAACTGGCCAACGTCACCGGCAATCCGGCGGCACCGACGCCGCTGGCCTCCCGTTCGGCACCGACGCCGCTGGCCTCCCGATCGGGATCCACGCCCTCGGCCGCTACGCCGACGAAGCCACGCTTTTCCGGCTGGCCGCTCAGATCGAGGCCGCGACGGCAGGTCAGAGGGCGCGGAGCAGGACGACGGCGGCGACGACCGACCCCACGATGGCGCCGCCGTAACAGCAGATGGTGATCGGGACGCCATACTTCTTGAGCTGCAGGCCGTCGTAGAGGGTGTACCGGAAGCGGTGCGCCCAGTGGAGCAGCGCAAGCACGCACAGCCCGAACAGCACGAGCAGCGTGATCGGGTGACTCACGACCGAGGCCAGGTACGCGTGATCCGGCGCGGACAGCAAGCCGAGCGGGAACGCGATCCCGAACAGCAACAACAGCACCGGCACCAGCAGGGCCGCCACCATGCCGCCCGCGCTGAACAGCAGCCACGCGAACGGTTCCGGCGATCGCTTCGTGGTCATCGCAGGATCACCCACGCCACGACCGCCGAGACCACCAGCCACGCCGCGTAGTGCGCCGCCAGGATCACACCCGGTGGCACCCGCCGCGCACCCAGCCGGAGCACCATCGCCTTCGGCGCGAGGCCGAACCAGGTGATGGTGTGCAGCAGGACGAACGCCAGCGCGATCACGTTGAGGATCAGCACCAGCGGGTTCGCCGAGAGGTCAAGGAAATCCTGGTACGCCGCGCTACCCGAGCTGACGGCGTACACCAGCATCAGCAGGTAGACCACGAACCAGGCGATGAAGACACTGGACAGCTCGCGGAGCCCGAAGAGGAGGTAGGACGGCTTGCGCAACCACCAGGTCAGCGAGACCGGCGGCCGGTAAAGGCGCTGCTCACTGCTGGCAGCGTCTCTGGTGCTCATCGGGCACCCCGGGGCAGCAGCAGGTCCTTCACGGCCTTGGTGGCCGCGGTGAGCTTGTAGCGCTGGATGGCGCCAGCCGGATCGACGTCCTTGGGGCAGGCGACGCTGCACTCACCGACGAAGGTGCAGGCCCAGACGCCCTCGGCGGACGCGAGGACGTCCCTGCGGTCCTCGGCGCCCGCGTCGCGCGAGTCCAGGTTGTAGCGCTGCGCGAGCGCGATCGCGGCCGGGCCGATGAACTCCGGGTCGAGCGCGTACACCGGGCAGGCCGAGTAGCAGAGCATGCAGTTGATGCACATGCTGTACCGCTTGTAGTCGTCCATCTCCACCGGCGTCTGCAGGTATTCGGCATCCTCGTCCGGTTCGTCGTCGCCGCTGACCAGCCACGGCTTCACGGTGGGCAGCTTCGCCATGAAGTCGCCCATCTCCACGACGAGGTCGCGGATCACCGGGAAGTTCCGCATCGGCTCGACCCGCACCGGGCCGGGCGCATAGTCGGTCAGGAACGTCGAGCAGCTCAGCTTCGGCTCGCCGTTGACGGTCATGCCGCAGCTGCCGCAGATGCCCATCCGGCAGGACCACCGGTACGACAGCGTGCCGTCCAGCTGGTCCTTGATGTGGTTCAGGCCGTCGAGGACCGCCCATTCCTTGCGCAGCGGCACCTCGTAGGAGTCCCAGGCAGGCTCGGAATCCTGCTCCGGTCGGTACCGCCAGACCTCGATGGTGATCGTCTCGGGCACCGTCGTCACCTCCCGTAGACCCGCTCGCCGGGCGGCCATCGGGTGATCGTCACGGGGAGGTACTCGACGCGCCATTCGCCGTCCGGCTTGCGGCTGATCACCGAGTGGGCCAGGTACTTCTCGTCGTTTCGGTCGGGGAAGTCGGTGCGCTGATGGGCGCCGCGCGACTCCTCGCGACGCAGCCCGCTCGCCACGATGCACGACGCCACGTCCAGCATGCCCGACAGCTCGAGCATCGCGATCAGCTCGGTGTTGAACGTCCGGCTGGCGTCGTCCATGCTCGCGTGCGCGAACCGGGTCTTCAGCTCGGACAGCTTGTCGAGCGCCTTGGTCAGCGACGCCTCGTCCCGGTAGATTCCCGCGCCAGCCTCCATCGTCTCCTGCATCTCGGTGCGGATATCGGCGATCCGCTCGCCGTCGGAGCGCTGACGCTCGCTCAGCTCCCGTTCCAGCCGGTGCTCCTCGTCCCGGCCCTGGGCGAGCACCGGCGCGGTGGCCGCGCCGGGCACGGTCGCGACGAACTCGGCGACCGCCCTGCCCGCGCGGGCGCCGAACACCAGCAGCTCAGGCAGCGAGTTGGAGCCGAGCCGGTTGGCGCCGTTGATGCTGACGCAGGCGACCTCGCCCGCGGCGTACAGGCCGGTCATCGGGGTCGCGCCGTTGATGTCGGTGTGGATTCCGCCCATCATGTAGTGGATGACGGGGCGGACCGGCACCAGCTCGTGCACCGGGTCGATGTTCTGGTAGCTGGCGCACAGCTCGCGCACGAACGGCAGCCGCTCGTCGATCAGCTTCTCGCCGAGGTGGCGCAGGTCGAGGTGTACCACGTGCCCGGCCTCGGTCTCGGCGGTGCGGCCCTTCGCCATCTCGTGCACGAACGCCTGCGACAGCCGGTCGCGCGGCCCCAGCTCCATGCTGCGCAGCACCGGCGCGTCGGTGGGCTGGCCGAGGTCGTAGTCCTGCAGGTAGCGGTAGCCGTCCTTGTTGAGCAGCCGACCGCCCTCCGCGCGGGCCGCTTCGGTGATCAGGATGCCGGTGAACGGCAGACCGGTCGGGTGGTACTGCACGAACTCCATGTCCTTCAGCGGCGCGCCCGCCTGGTAGGCCACCGCCATGCCGTCGCCGGTCTTGATGTTCGCGTTGGTGGTGAACGGGAAGACCCGACCGCAGCCGCCGGTGCACACGATCACCGCGTCCGCCACGATCGTCTCGACCCTGCCGGTGGCCAGTTCGACGGCCACCACGCCGCGCACCCTGCCGTCGTGCACCAGCAGCTTCGTGACGAACCATTCGTCGTAGCGCACGATATCGGTGTAGGACAGCGCCGTCTGGAAAAGCGTGTGCAGCAGGTGGAAGCCGGTCTTGTCGGCGGCGAACCAGGTGCGCTTCTTCTTCATGCCGCCGAACGCGCGCACCGCGATGCGACCATCCTGCTCGCGGCTCCACGGGCAGCCCCAGTGTTCGAGCCGCAGCATCTCCTTCCTGGCTTCGACGACGAACGCCTCGACGGCGTCCTGGTCGCAGAGCCAGTCGCTGCCAGACACGGTGTCGTAGGCGTGCTCGTCCATGCTGTCGTCGTCTCCGGCCACGGCTGCCGCGCCACCCTCAGCCGACACGGTGTGGCTGCGCATCGGGTAGACCTTGGACACGATCGCCACGGTCAGCTTCGGATTCGCCTCAGCGACGGCAATGGCGGCGCGCAGACCCGCGCCGCCGCCACCGATAATCACGACGTTGTGCCATGCGCCCATGGTCACGCCTCGTGGTCGCCGCTGTGTTCGTCGGTGAGTACCTTCCCGTCGTGGCGGATGGTTCGGTTCCGGACGCTGCCGTCGTGGAAGGCGTGCCGGGTCCGGCGGCACCCGCACGCGAAGGTCAGATCGTCGATGACCAGGCCCTCGTCGTCGTCTTCGCGGTGACGTCTGCCGTCGGAGACCTTGCCGCACGGCGAGCGTTCCGACGTGAACTCGCTCGTTGTCCTGAGCATGACCACCACCTCCCGCTGTATGTGATCTAGTTCACTCTCAAGCGTACGCCTCCGGTGCAAGCAGCAGCTGGAGGCTGTCCCCGTCAGGTCGTCTCGAACGCCGCCATCATGGCCATGTCCTCGTGTTCCAGGTTGTGGCAATGCATCAGGAACGTGCCAGGGTAGTCCTCGAAACGCAGCGCGACGTCCACGTACTCGGCGGGCCGCACGTCGACGGTGTCCTTCCAGCCCGCGTCGAACGGGCCGGGGCCGCGGCCGTTGCGGCCGATCACCTGGAACGGCGAGAGGTGGATGTGCACGGGGTGGTGTAAGTCGGTGAACAGGCGCCACACCTCCACCTCGCCCAGCCTGGGTCGCGCGTCCATCCGCGCGGGATGGAAGGGCTTGCCGTTGATGGTCCAGCCCCGCCTGCCGTGGACTTTGCCTCGGTGGAAGCGCCACTCCCTGCGCACCGAGGCCGAGGTGCGCGGCAGCGGTGCCACCTCAGCCAGGCTGCGCGGCACGGCGCTGTCGTCGGCGGCCTTGCGTGCGACGACGAACCGCATGACGTCGGACGTCGCCCCGCCGCCGAGCTCGTTGCGTAGCACCACCCTGGTACCCACGGGGTACTGGGCGAAGTCGACCACGACCTCGAACCGTTCGGCGGGCGCGATGTCGAGTCGGTCGTGTGGCACCGGGGCGGCGAGCAGGCCCGCGTCCGAGCCGACCTGCACGAACTCGCCCTCGGGGTTGAGCGCGAGCCGATAGCGCCGCGCGTTGGAGGCGTTCAGGATCCGCAGCCGGTAGCGCGCGGCGTCGACCTCCAGTTCCGGCCACGGCGCGCCGTTGACGAGGATGACGTCGCCCGCGACGCCCTCCATGTAGTCGTCCCGCACGCCGGGCGTGTCGCGCAGGCTCGGATCGAGCGCCGGGTAGCGGAACGACCCGTCCTCGGCGAACGCGCGGTCGCAGATCAGCAGCGGGATGTCGCGTTCACCGTGCGGTAGCGGCAGCGCGTCGGTCACGTCGTCGTCGATGAGATGGAAGCCCGCGAGCCCGCGCCACACCTGCGGCGCGGTGAAGTCCATCCGGTGGTCGTGGTACCAGAGCGTGGCGGCAGGCTGCTCGAGCGGATACACGTACTCGCGGCTGCCCCGGCGGGTACCGGCGACGGTGCCCGCGTGCTCGTGTCCGACGTCGTCCCAGCCGGTGGGGTAGAGGAGGTCGACGGGGTAGCCGTCGTGCCGCGCCGGGGTGTGGCCGCCGTGCAGGTGCACGACGGTCGGCACCGGCAGCTCGTTGCGGTGGGTCACCACGGCCGTGCGGCCGGAGCGGGAGCGGATGGTCGGGCCGGGGAACATGCCGTCGTAGCCGAAGATCGGGGTGCGGTAGCCGGGCACGATCTCGACCTCGCGCACCCGCTGGACGATGTCGTAGTGGTCGGCGCGTGCGTCCGAGCGCGTCGGCCGCTTCTCCGGCGGGATCGGCAGCGGTACGGCGAACTTGGGCGGCAGCGGGATGCGGCTGCGCAGCAGCTCGGCGGTCTGCCCGGAGCCCGCACCACCCCAGCCGGTGATGCCAGCGGCGAGCGCTCCCGCGCCGACCACGCCGAGGAAGCGTCTACGCGACAGGCTCATGCGTGCGTCACCTTCCTCGTGCGGTCCTTCCTGGAGAGTCGCGCCGCGGGCCGGAACACCCACACGCAGACGTGGAGCGCCAGGATCACCAGCAGCACTCCGAGCGGGATGTGCACGGCGAGTTGCCTGCTGTAACCCATGCCGAGCTGCACGAAGGTCGCGAAGAACTGCACGCCCGTGATCAGCAGGGGCACTGCCGAGCCCCGGCCGCCGACCAGGTACGCCGTCGCGGCGATCGCCTGCACCAGGAGCACGGTGCTGATGATGTCGGCGTTGGTCTCGTGGTAGCCGAGGAAGTCGAACCGTCCGGACAGGTAGCCGCCGGCCAGCACGGGCTGCGCGAGTACGCAGGCCGTGCTGAGCGCGACTGTCGCCCGGAGCGCGAGCAAAGTGAGCCGATGGCCACCCGGCTCCGTCATCGTCGTCGTCGTCACGATCCGCATCGTATAGGTAGCGTGGCTACATATGGCTCCGGGAAAACCCCGAGAAAACCCTGAACCCGCAGCCGGGGTGGCCGTCGATGGTGCGGGCACCGGTAGGCTTGCTACCTATGGACGCCGATGCCGTGCGCGGGCACCTGGACGGCATGCTGCTCGCGGTGCTCGAGGACGAGCCGCTGCACGGCTACGGGATCATCGAGGCGTTGCACCGGCGCAGCGGCGGGGCACTCGACCTGCCCACCGGCACGGTGTATCCGGCGCTGCGCAGGCTGGAACGTGGCCGCTGGATCGACGGGTCGTGGAGCACGGTCGGTGGGCGAAAGCGCCGCACCTACACGCTCACCAGGGCTGGGCAGCGCGAGCTTGCCCGTCGACGGTCGGAGTGGATCCGGTTCAGCGGCGTCGTCGGCAGCGTCCTGGGAGGCACCGCATGACGTCCGATCCGGTGAACGCGACCGTCGCGACGTTGCAGCGGTCGCTGTACGGTCCGCGCCGGGCGCGGCAGGAGATGGTGCGCGAGGTGTCAGACGGCCTCGTCGACGCGGTGGAGTCCTATCGCGACGCCGGACTCGCGCCGAGTCACGCGCGGCACAAGGCCGTCGCCGACTTCGGCGACCCCGGGGAGATCGCCGCGGAGCTGCAAGCCGAACTCGCGGCGCGCTACGGCCGCAGGGCCGCCGCATGGATGGCACTGGCGTTTCCCGGGTTGATGCTGCTGTGGGACTCGGTATGGGCCCTCGGTGACGCCTCGCCTCGACCACTGTCGCCGACCGCGACCCTGCTGGCCACGACGGTCGACGTGCTGTCGCTGACCGCTGCGGCGGGGTGCCTGCTCGCCCTGGCCGGGTTGCTCCTCGGCGCGCGGCGTGGCGTGCGGCCCGGCAGTGTCACCAGGGGTGTCGGCTTCCTGGCGCTGGGGACTTTCGTTTCCGTCGGCGGTGGCAGCGTCATGCTCCAGTTCGTCGACGACGCGCCCGTCAGTCATGTGTACAGCACGCCGCACGCGCAGGCCGTGGTCGCGACGACGGTGTGCGTCGCCGTGTGGGTGGTCGTGAGCGCGCACCGCTGCCTGCGGCTGGGACGTGTCCCACGTTCCCGACCGGAGAACGCGTCACAATAGCTCGGCATCGATGAGCAGTCGGCGCGCGTCCTCATAGCGGTCCTCGGCGACGAGGACGCGCTTCGGCAGGGCGCCGATGGACCCTTCGATCACGCTCATGTGGCTGTCGACTACCTCATGATCGATTCCCGCGTCGAGCAACAACGCCTCGGCGTAGGAGATCTGGACCGGATCGTTGCTGTTCAGGAGTGCGATCACCGCATGATGATAGCAATCATGGCGATGTCGTTCGCGCCGTTGACGTCGCCAGCGTGATCGCCCCGGTGAGCTCGGCGCGTTCGCCGAGTGCCGACTGCGTCACCCGCACGGCCGCAGCGGCGTCGGGTTGGGCGTAGCGGTCTACGGCATGCTGCACGCCGTCGACCAGCGCCGAAGCGCTCCCCATGATTCCGCCGACGACGACCGCGCTGGGGTTGAGCGTGTTGCACAGGTCGGCGAGCACCCGCCCGATGGCGCGGCCCGCGTCGTTGAGCACCCGGTTGACCCCGGCGTCACCGTCGTCGGCGAGCGCGAGCACCGCTTCGACGCCGAGCGTCTCGCCGTGCGCCGGCTGCAGCAGTTCGATGAGTTTGGGCACCGAAGCCTGGGACTCGAGGCAGCCCCGGCTGCCGCACCGGCACACCGGCCCGTCCTCGTTGACCTGCACGTGGCCGATCTCGCCCGCGATCCCGGTCGAACCCCGATGCAGCCGCCCGCCGAGCACGAGGCCCGCGCCGAGGCCATCGGCGACCTTGACATAGATGACGTCGTCGAAGCCCCGCGCCGCGCCGTACCGGTGTTCCCCGAGCGCGCCGAGAAAGGCGTCGTTGTCGACCTGTACCGCGACCCCGATACGGCGTTCGAGCTCGGCGGCCGGTGCCAGTCCGCGCCAGCCGGGCAGGACGGCCGACGACGTCGTGCCGGTCCGCCAGTCGACAGGGCCGGGCACGACGACGCCGATGCCCGCGACGTTTGGCAGGGCGATTCCCGCCTCGGCCAGCAGCTCGTGGACGAGTTCGGCCACGGTGTCGAGGGCTCGATGTGGGCTGTAGTCGACGTTGAGCGCGACCGCGCGCTCGGCGAGTACGTTCGCGTCCCGTTCGGCGATCGCGAGCCGGATATGCCGGTGACCCATGTCCACCGCGATCACCGGGTCGCTGCTCGCGTGGTTCGCCGGTCCGATCGCCAACCGCTATGGCCGCATCAGGGTGATGCTGGTGGCCAGCGCGCTGTTCAGCGTCAGCGCGCTCGGTTCAGGGCTCGCCGCGGACATCTGGGGCCTGACCCTGTGGCGGGTGGTCGGCGGGCTCGCGGTCGGCGCGGCATCGGTCATCGCGCCCGCCTACATCGCCGAGATCGCCCCAGCGCGGCTGCGCGGCAGGCTCGGCTCGCTCCAACAACTGGCCATCGTGCCCCGGGATTTTGGTCGCACTGCTGAGCAACTTCGTGCTCGCCGCGATCTCCGGCGGCGCCTGCGTTATCTGGGGTTGCTCGGGAAACTCCCTGGTAGAACCCGGTTAGCCGGGTGAGCGACGTTAGGCACGTGAGGCCAAGCCGATGACCCGGTGGTAGGTCGCGGCGCGGTTGTGGGCGATCAGTCTGGGAAGGTCCATCTGGTGGGTGAGCCGGTGAAGTCGTCTCCGCTGAGGCCGAATGCCGATGCGACGTGGATGCGGAAGCAAGCGTTGTTCGGGTGGGCGTAGAAGTCGACGCCGTAGTTCGTGCGGTACTTGGTGTCAGCCCACTCGGCGAAGGCGGCGATGAGGTCTCGGTCTTGGACCTGTGCCGCTGGGCCGTCGAGAATCACCGGGTTTGCCGGGTCGTCGGTGGTGGCCACGACGACCGGGTTGGTCGCGAGATTGCGCGCTTTGCGGGACTGTCGGCTGCAGCTGAACCACAGGCCGCCGTCGTTCCAGACTCCCCAGACCGGAGTCACGTGGGGTCTGTGCTCGGGAGATACGGTGGCAAGCCAGAAGTCGTGGGAACGCTCTAGGCGGTCGACGGCCCAGCTCCAGGGCAGGAGCCCGGTGCCCTCGGCGGGCCCAACGATGCCGTAGCCGGGCATGTGAGGTCGGCTGGCTGTGGGTTCCACGTCCCCGACCGTATAGGACTGGCCCGTCATGTTGCGTCCTGGAAGCTGGATCAGGCCGGCGGGTGTGAGTCCCGTCCTGGTAGGTACCGGAGCGCCGGGTAGCAGGCCCCAGTTCGTCGGGGAGACCTGGCGGGCCGAGCGGGGTGTCGAAAGCCTCTTTGGAGGAAGCGAGCACGCGGGCCGTAGCGTTAAGCGAACTCTGCAGCCTCGTCACATTCACAATGGGAGAGCTGAGCCGCTCATATCACGGCGAAGGCCATGTTCGGCGGGTTTGGTTCCGGTTGCGACCTGTCGGGTCTCCCCGGGGTACGGGAGGCGGCACGTGTGCAAGGTCTGGTTCGGAACAGGAGAGGCCGGTCTGCCTGGCTTGCGTCGGGCAAAGACCGAGGGTATAGGCCGATGGTGAAAGCGCTCGGAGGGCAGCGGGAGTCCGATGGGGTCGTAGTACCGCTGATCGGCGTGCAACAGAACGCGCCGGGAGGGAAGGACCCCAACTTTGATCATGCTTGGGAAGCGGGTAAGCGTCAGGGCATGACCGAGGGTGCTCGGTCCAATTACCCCGGCGGGCCTCAGTCCGTCGTGACCGGAGAGCGGCTGCGGCCGCGTCCGGTGAAGGTGCGAGAACTGCGACGCAAGCTATGGGCTGCGGCCAAGCAGTCTTCGGGTCGGCGTTTCCACGCCCTGTACGACCGCGTCTGCAGGGGTGACGTCCTGTGGGAGGCGTGGGAACGGGTCCGTGTGAACAAGGGCGCGGCTGGGGTGGATCGGATCACCTTGGCTGCGGTGGAGGCTTATGGCGTGGAGCGCATGCTGCGTGAATTGCGTAATGACCTCCGGGCAGGTTCGTATCGTCCCGTGCCCGCCAGGCGTGTGGATATTCCGAAACCACAGGGCGGCACGAGGCCGCTGGGTATTCCGACGAGGTCGGCCTTGGCGAGGTTGTCCAGGCGGGCGCCCAGCGCCAACCGAATTTGTTGGTGTTGCTCGTCGCGTTCGGCGCGCGACTTCGCGATCTCCGCGCGGGCGAGCGCGAGGTCGGTTTCCAGATCGTCGGCGGATCGGCGGGGCTGTCGCCGGGCGGGCTGGG
This sequence comes from Actinophytocola sp., assembly GCA_009377475.1. Taxonomy (GTDB): domain Bacteria; phylum Actinomycetota; class Actinomycetes; order Mycobacteriales; family Pseudonocardiaceae; genus Haloechinothrix_A. The sequence continues at coordinate 14,832 of WHTY01000040.1, read as the reverse complement.
AGCCGCGGGTCTGCTGGTCGGCGCGGGCGGCCTCGATGATTTCCCGGACGTCGGGCGCGTAGACCAGCCAGGTCGACACCTGGGCTTGCCGGGCGACATGCGCGTAGGTGATCGGGGTGCTGTCGCGCTGCATGCGTTCCAGCACGGTCTGGATCCGCTCGCGCTTGGCGGCGCTGTTGCTGCGGCGGGCCTGGATCATGCCTGCGGTGCGGTCGGGTGCGGCGGTCACGCCGAGTCCTTGACCGTCAGCGGCAGCAGCTTGTGGGCGCGACCGGCGCGGACCTTGCGAAGCACCGCGCTGGCCTGCTCGACCTCGCAGCGCTCGTCGTCGGGTAGTGCCTGGAGGCGTTCCCGCATGGTCGCGGCGACCTGGGTGAACGCGGCGGCCTGGTCGTCTAGGTTGCGGGTGACGAAGTCGTCGACGCCCATCGCGGCGGCGGTTTCCCGGTCGGCCTTGAGCGCGTTGATGTGTTCTTCGATCGCGGGCAGGCAGGACGGGTCGGGCCGGTAGAACCCGCAGCCGGCGCATTGGAACCGGATCGGGCACTGCTTGCCGCCGGCCTTGACGTTGGACGGTTCGATGCAGTTGCCGAACGGCACCGCCACCGAGCGCAGTTCGTAGCCGGCGGTCGAGCCCGACGATCCTGCGCGAGATTCGCCAGAGCGGTCTTGGACGTAGCGGCTCATGACCTTGATGGCCTCACGCTTGCGTTGCAGGCTGACCCTGTAGTAGCCCTGAGTTACCGAGATGTCGGTGTGGTCCAGCAGCTCCTTGAGCACCTCGACGCCGACACCTGCGTCGGCGTGTCGTTGCGCGTAAGAATGCCGGAACGCGTAGGGAAAGATCAGGGAACGGTCGAACGGCAACGGGGCGCCGTCTGGGCCGGGAAGGTCGCTGTGCAGTTCGGGGATGGCCGCGACCCAGCGGCGTAACGCGGTGGCGAACCGGATCGTGGCCAGATGCCCCGGCCCGGCGGACCCATACGGAGCGGGGAACAGCCACCGGTGGTTGCGTTCGGGCAGGTCGAGCCGGGAGTGGTGGTCCTGCCAGCGTTGGATGACGGCGGCGGTGTCGCGGGTGATCGGCAGTCACCGCCTCCGGTGGCACCGGGAGGGGGTGGAAACCGCGACTTGGCCAACGCCGCGTTGTCGTTGTCCGGGCGGCGCCGCACATGCAGATGCGGCCCGGACACCGCGCAGCCGAGATCGCGGGAGTCCGACAACAGGTGCATGTCCCGCTGACGCAGCCCCAGCACCTCGCCGATGCGTACCCCGGTCATCCCGATCAGCGCCACCAGGAACCGGTCCCGCACGTTTCTCGCGGCCGTGACCAGCTCATCGATCCGCTCCGGCTCGATGAAATCGAACGGCGCCTGCGGCACCACATACCGCAGCGACCGCGACCGGACCATGCGGAACTGCTCGTCCTCTCCGGCCTCGTAGCCGGGCGGGAGATGACTCAGATAACGCGGCTCGTGCAGGCACTTGACCAGTTCGGCAGCGACCAGGCCATGGCGAGCGCAGAACCGCAGAAACTCGCACACCGTCGCCAGGATCGCGTCGGCCGTCACGGTCGACCGGTGCCGCGCCGGACAAGCCTGCCCGCGACCTCGCGTCGGCAGTGGCTCGCTCACCAGCCAACGCTTGAACCGCACCATCTGCCCGAGCTCGACGCGCATCCAGTCGATGCCCTCCGCGGCGCACCACGACAGGAACAACGCGACCCGCCCGGCGTAGACGCGTTCGGTGTTGATCGACCGATCCAGACCGCGCAGACCGGCCAGGAACGCGCAGCCCTCCGCGTGCAACTCGTAGGCGCCGTCGACCACGACCCACGAGACGGCGCCGTCGCTCGGAGAGACAGCCCGCTCGGCGCGGTAAGCCTTGCTCATGCCGCGGGCACCGTAGTCCCACGTGCCTCACACCCCGCGGATACGTCACCGGGACGTGGCGTGTCGGCCACCTGCCCCACGTGTCTCGCACCGATTCAGAACCCTGAGATAACGGCGGAGCCGCTGTGGTTCGGCGCCGACGCCTGGCGGTGGATGTTTTTCGCCGAGCTGGTGCCTGCCGTCGCCTACGGCGTGCTGGTACTCCGCATCCCGGAGTCGCCGCGGTACCTGATCACGCGGCAGCGGGTGCAGGAGGCCCGCAAGGTGCTGAGCGACTTCGTCGGCGGCGATGTGGACGGCCGCATCGCAGAGATCAAGCGCACCCTGAACAGCCAGCGTGCGCCTCGGGTCTCGGACCTGGCAGGCCCGCGCTTCGGGCTGCTGCCAATCGTGTGGGTCGGCATTGGGCTGTCGCTGTTCCAGCAGTCCGTCGGCATCAACGTGATCTTCTACTACTCCACTGAGCTGTGGCAGCACGTCGGCTTCACCGAGTCCGACTCGTTCCTCATCTCGGCCATCACCGCGGTGACCAACGTGGTCGTCACGTTCATCGCGATCGCGACCGTGGACAGGGTCGGGCGCAAACCGCTGCTGCTCATCGGCTCGATCGGGATGTTCGTCTCGCTGAGTCTGATGGCGGTGCTGTTCGGCTCCGCTCCCGTGGTGAACGGCGATCCCGCGCTCGGTGCTGTCGCAGGGCCCATCGCGCTGGTCGCGGCGAACGCTTTCGTAGTGTTCTTCGGCATGAGCTGGGGCCCTGTGGTCTGGGTGCTGCTCGGCGAGATGTTCAACAACCGGATCAGGGCATCCGCCATCGCGGTCGCGGCCGCCGCGCAGTGGCTGGCGAACTTCGCGGTGTCCACGACGTTCCCGGCGCTGAGCGAGTTGGGGCTTGGGTTCGCCTACGGCCTGTACGCGGTGTGCGCCGGGTTGAGCATCGTCTTCGTGGCCAAGGCGATTCGCGAGACCAAGGGCATGGAGCTGGAGCAGATGCCATAGCTGCTGGCACGTCTATGCCCGCCGCGCAGCGCTCCGGCGGGCGTAGACGTCTCCGGAACGGCCAAGGGGACGGAACCGGTCGAGCAGCCGCACGAGGTCCTCGGCATCCAGCCAGCGTTCGCTGGCCCACCGCATGGTTTCGACGGGGGAGTAGTTGTAGCGGTACCCGCCGAGTCGCTCCAGGAGAGCGAGCGCGTCGAGGGCCGCGTCGTGGGCGGGCGGCAGGTACTCGAAGGACAGGGCGCGCAGCGGCCTGCTGAGTCCTTTCAGGACATCGACCTCGAACCCCTCGACGTCGATCTTGCAGAACGCCGGCTCACCGTGCCGCGCGATGAGGTCGTCGAGCGTCGTCACCTCGACGTCGACGGACGAGTCCCACCGCACCCTTGCGAAGCTCTGGTCCGCGCGCACCGACTCGATCCAGTCGGACGACATCGACGAGACCGTCGGCGTCGCGGTCGATATCCCCATCCGGGCACGGCCGGGACGGGCGCCGATGGCGAGCGGCAGGATCGCCACCTCGGCGTCTCGACCGTAGAGGAGCCGCAGCACGCGCACGCAGTCCGGTTGCGGTTCGACGGCGACCACCCGTGCGCCCAGCTTCCGCCATGCCGAGACCCGGCTGCCGACGTGGGCGCCGATGTCGAACGCCACATCCCCGGGCCCGATGAACTCACGGAAGAACCGCTCCATCCGGCGACGCCTGCCGGGCACGGCGTGGTACATGGCCAGTGAGCGGGCGATTCCCCTGGCGCGGCTGAACACCTTACGACCGTACCGCCCTCTGGCCGTTACGCTCCGGTCATGTTCAGTGTCACGGTTCGCGATCACGTGATGGTCGCGCACAGCTTTCGCGGCGAGACGTTCGGGCCCGCCCAGCGGCTGCACGGCGCGACATTCGTTGTCGACGCCACCTTCCGGCGCCCTGAGCTCGACGCCGACAACATCGTCGTCGACATCGGTGCCGCCGCCCGCGAGCTGGCCGCCGTGCTGGAGCCCCTCAACTACCGCAACCTCGACGACGAGCCTGCCTTCGCCGGCGTCAACACGACGACCGAGTACCTCGCGAAGGTGATCGCCGACCGGCTGGCGGACCGGGTCGCTGCCGGGGACCTCGGTGACGGCGCGCGTGGCCTTGCCGGGATCACCGTGACACTGCACGAGTCGCACGTGGCCTGGGCAAGCTACGAGCGGGCGTTATGACCGGGATGACGACTGACATGACGACTGACACTGTGCTGGTCGTACCGGCCGGCATCGATGACGAGACCGCGCCGAGCGGCGGCAACGTGTACGACCGGCGGATGCGCGACGGCTTGGCGGCCACCGGGCTCGGCGTGCGGGAGAGCGCGGTGGCGGGCGCGTGGCCGCGCCCCGACGAGACTGCCCGCGCGGAGCTCGCCCGGTCGCTCGATGCCCTGCCCGATAATGCCGTCGTGCTGGTGGACGGGCTGGTTGCCTGCGGCGTCCCCGAGGTCGTGGTGCCACGGGCCGCGCGGCTGCGGCTGGCCGTTCTGGTGCATATGCCCCTGGCGGACGACGTCGGCCTGCCCGGCGACGTCGCGGCCGAGCTGGATCGGCGCGAGGGGGAGACGCTGGCCGCGGCGGACGCCGTGGTGGCGACCAGCCACGCGACCGCACGACGGCTCGCCGCTCGGCACGGGCTGTGCGACGTCCAGGTCGTCGCGCCGGGGTCCAACCGTGCGCCACTCGGCACCGGCTCCGCGACCGGCGACCGACTGCTCTGCGTGGGCACGGTGGCTCCGCTCAAGGGCCAGGACGTGCTGGTCGAGGCGTTGGCAATGCTGGCGGATCTGGCGTGGCACTGCCGGTGCGTCGGCCCCCCGCGCGACCCCGGCTTCACCACCGACCTGCGTGAGCGGATCGAGCGGCTCGGCCTCGCCGAGCGGATCCGGCTGGTCGGCCCCCGGACCTCGGAGCAGCTGGGCCAGATGTATGCCGACAGCGACTTGGTGGTGCTGCCGTCGCGGGCGGAGTCCTACGGAATGGTGGTGACCGAGGCATTGGCCCACGGGATCCCCGTCGTGGCATCGGACGTCGGCGGTGTGCCGGAGGCGCTCGGGGACACCGAGGACGGCGTCCCCGGAGTGTTGGTCACACCGAACGACCCCGCCGGGCTCGCCGCCGCCCTGCGCGACTGGCTCACCGACGCCGAGCTGCGGCACCGGCTGCGGACAGCGGCCCGGCAGCGCCGGGAGGCCCTCGAACCGTGGCAGACCGCCGCGCGACGGATGGCCGACGTCCTCACCGCAATGCAGGTGGCCCCGTGAGCGAGCTTGCGAGCGAACCATCCGGCACCGGCAAGGCCGCGCCCGAGTGGCTGGCCCTGCGGGAGGACGCCGACGCGGACGCCCGCGCGACCGAGCTGCTCGACCCGCTGTTGGCGTGCCTGCCGGATGGCCCGCTGGTCATCCGTGACCTCGGCTGCGGGACCGGCGCGAACCTCCGCTGGCTGGCCCCGCGCCTGCCGGGGCCACAACAGTGGATCCTGCACGACCACGACGCCGACCTCATCGCCATGGCCGCCACCACGACCGTCAACACGGCAGACGGCACCCCGGTGACGACCCGCACCGACCACTCGGACCTCACCCGGCTGCGGGCCGCCGATCTCGCGAGCACGTCCCTGGTCACCGCGTCGGCGTTGCTGGACTTGCTCACCCAGGACGACGTCGACTCTCTCGCCGAGACATGCGTGGCCGCAGGGTGCCCGGCGCTGCTGACCCTGTCCGTCGTGGGTCGCGTGGAACTCCAACCGACCGACCCGTTGGACGCGGAGATCGTTGCCGCGTTCAACGACCACCAGCGACGCGCCGTACCCGGACGCGGGAGGCTGCTGGGCCCGGACGCGCCCGACGTCGCGGCGGCGGCCTTCCGGTGCCACGGCTGGGAGGTGCGCAGCGCGCCGAGCCACTGGCAGCTGGGTGGGGGACAGACCGCGTTGACCGCGCGGTGGCTGCGGGAGTGGTGCGCGGCCGCCGTCGAGCAGCGACCGGACCTCGTCGCCGACGTCGAGGACTACCTGCCCCGTCGCATGCGAGAGTGCGACGCTGGGCGGCTACGCGTGACCGTGCACCACATGGACCTACTCGCCCATGGCCGGTGACAGCACCGCGTGGTAGTCGGCGAAAGACGTGGCAAGGCTGGCGAGCAGTGCCCTGCCCTTCACCGCGGACGCCAGCGACGGCCGACCGACAACGCCCGACTCGGAGTACGGCGAGAGCCCAAGCGTAAGCAGGTGGCGGCGGTCGTCGGCCAGGTGATCGGTGTCCGGGTACCCGTCCCGCACGGCTTCCGGGTGGCTGGCGAGCAGGATGGACGTCTCGATCTCACCGGCGTGCATGTCGCTGTCCGGCGGGGTCACCACACCCGCGGCGGTGAGCGCGGCCTGCCAATCGAGCGGGCCGGGGAACAACGCCATGCGATGTCCGTTGGCGTTGGCTTCCTGCACCACGTTGCGAAGCACGTAGTTCCCGCCATGGCCGTTGACCACAACCAGCGCCGAGTCCAGCGAGCGGGCGATGTCGCGGACCATTGCGGCGAGGGTGTCCGACGAGATGCTCACCGTGCCCTGCCAGGCGGCATGCTCATGCGAGCAGGAGATCGTCACCGGCGGCAAGCGTCGCACCGGATAGCCGTCGGCGATCTCTCGCGCGATGGCGCAGGCGACGAGGGTGTCGGTCGCCAGCGGGAGGCACGGGCCGTGCTGCTCGAAGCTGCCGATCGGGAGGACCGCTACGCTCGCCTGGCGACGGGCCTCGTCCGATGTGGTGTCCAGCGGCACGAGGGAAGTGTCTGGTTCGGTCATCCCCGTACCCTAGGCCGATGAGCGAAGGTGCGATCGAGCACGGGATCGCCGCCGAAGATGTGGCGGAGTCCGACCTGGTCACCAGCCGAGGGGTCTTCCGCGCGGTGGCGTTCCGCGATCCGGTCGATAGGTACGAGCATCTCGCGCTGGTCCTCGGTGAGCAGCGGTCGGATGTGCTGGTTCGGATGCACTCCGAATGCCTCACCGGTGACGTCTTCGGCGCGTTGCGTTGCGAGTGCGGGCAGCAGCTCGACGCCGCGTTCGATGCGATCCAGCGCGAGGACAGCGGCATCGTGGTGTACCTGCGTGGCCACGAGGGTCGAGGCATCGGCCTGCTGGCCAAGCTGAAGACACACGCCCTGCAGGACAGCGCAGGGCTGGACACTGTGGATTCCGCCACCGCGCTCGGCCTCCCGATAGACGTCAGGGACTTCGGGCCCGCGGCACGGGTGCTCGGTCACCTCGGCGTGCGGTCGGTGCGGTTGCTGACGAACAACCGCGAGAAGGTCCGCGCGCTGCGAGCGCACGGCATCCGGGTCACCGCGCGGGTGCCGCTGCTGGTCGGCGAGAACCCCCACAACGTGCGCTACCTGACCGCCAAACGGGACCGGCTCGGGCACGACCTTCCGCACCTACGAGTACCGGATGCGGTGGCACAGGGCGGGGAGGGAGCCGTCGGCCAGCCGAGGCAAGACGGCAGGCAGCTCGTCGAACAGGCTCTCGCCGGTGATGAGGACGTCGAAGGCGGGGTCGGCGAGCAACTGGAGGGCTAGGGACATCCGGTCGGCGAGCGAGCGACGCCCACGGCGGGCCGGGGGCAGCATGCCCACCTGGCTGCCGCGGATGGTCAACCGTCGCGAGTGGAACGCCTCGCCGAGCGGTACGGTGACCTCGCGGTCGCCGTACCAGCTCAGCTCGATCACGCTGCCGTCCGCCGCGAGCAGTTCGAGTGACCGCGTGAGGCCCGCTGGCGTGCCGCTGGTGTGGAAGACCAGGTCGCAATCCGCCTGCGCATCGGGTGGCTCGGCGAACCCCACACCGAGGGCGTCGGCGATCCGCGCCCGCGACGGGTCGACGTCGACCAGCTGCACCCGCGCACCGGGCAACGCCGCGAGTACCCCGGCGACCGCGCAGCCGACCATGCCCGCCCCTACGACGGCGATCCGATCGCCGAGCAGCGGCGCGGCGTCCCACGCGGCGTTCACTGCCGTCTCCAGCGTGCCCGCGAGCACCGCCCGCTCCGGCGGGACGTCATCGGGGACGGGGGTCACCGCGTTCGCGGGCACGACGTAGCGCGTCTGGTGCGGGTAGAGGCAGAACACCCGCTGGCCGAGCAGGTCCGGCGGACCCTCATCGACCACCCCGACGTTGAGGTAGCCGTACTTGACCGGTCCGGGGAACGCGCCGTCCTGAAACGGCGCGCGCATCGCCTCATACTGGCTTGGCGGCACGTGTCCACTGAAGACCAGTGCTTCCGTCCCCCGGCTCACCGCCGAGTACAGCGTGCGGACACCGACCTCACCAGCACCGACGGCGGGCAGTGGGACTGGCTGGATCTCCCCGGCGCCGGGGGAGCGCAACCAGTAGGCGTGAGCCGTGCGCGGCATCTCGGCAACTCCCGATTCGTGATCTCCGCACCCTATCGTCAACCCAGCGTCTGGAAGGACAGCAGCAATGGCACAGGACAGTTCATTCGCCCGCCGGACACCCTACGACAAGTCGGTGCTCAACGTCGTGTGCTGGCTCCTGCAGATCGGGCTCGCGGCATTTCTGATCGTCCAGTCGGCCATCCCGCTGTACCAGGGCGGGGAGTACAACATCGAGACGTTCGAGCGCATCGGGCTCGGCCAATGGTTCCGCCACTTCACCGCAACGGTGGAGCTGGTGGGCGCGATCGGCCTGCTGATACCGCCGCTGGCCGGGCTGGCCGCGCTGGGGCTGGTCGGCGTCATGATCGGAGCCATCACGACCGAGCTGACGGTGCGCACGGCCGCCGGTGCGGTGCTGCCAGCGGAGCTGCTCGTTCTCTTCGCGCTCGTGGCCTGGTACCGGTGGCCGCAGACCAAGGCGTTGCCGGACCTTGTCAGGCGGGTGCTCAGCCGAAGGCGGTGAGGAACCGGTCGCGGAAGGCGTCCATCGGCCACACCGGTGCGGCCCGACCGGGTCGCAGGCCACGCTGCCAGCCCCATCCGGCGATCCGATCGAGGACTCGCGCGTCGCGGGCAACGATGGTGATCGGCACGTCGTGGCTTGCCTGCCCGCCGGTGATCATCGAGGCCGGTTGGTGGTCGCCCAGGAAGACGAGCACGAGGTCGTCGTCGCCGTAGGTCTGTGTGTAGGAGATCAGCGTGCGCAGCGAGTACGCGATGGCGTCGGCGTACGCGGCGCGCACCCCATCCCGGCCGGGCGCCTTGGCGAGGATCGAGCCATCGCCGACGTCGGACCACGGGACCAGCCGGGGGACCGAGCGCCACGGCCAGTGACTGGAAACGAGGTCGATCTCCGCCATCACCGGCTCCTGCGCGCGGGCGATTTCGCTACGGTGGAAGGCCGCCAGGGTGTACTGGTCGGGGATCGTCTCGAACGAGAAGCGCGGTCCACGGTACCCGATGTCGCGGGAGTCGTAGTACGAGTCGAAGTCGTAGAACTCGCGCTCGGGCCAGTCCTTGGTGTTCGCGGGAACGACGCCTGCGGTGCGCCAGCCCGCCAGGCTGAACGCACTGCTGAGGGTCAGCCGATCGCCCCCGATCAGCGTGTCGTAGCGCAGCGGGTTGTCCACCCAGAGCCCGGACTGCAAGGTGGCGTGCGCCAGCCAACTGGTGCCGCCCGACGTCGGCGAGGTGAGGAAGGCGCTACGCGCGTCGAACCCGGCCGCGTTGAGGCTACGGCTCCCGGCGGCCAGCACCTCATCGACTCGTGGGTACTTGAGCGCGACCCTGCCGTAGCTCTCGACGAACGCGATGACGACGTCCTTGCCCCGTAGCGTCGTGAGCAGTTCGTCGCCAGGGACGTCCCGGAAGTCACCGAAGTCACCGAAGTCACCGACGGCCATGTCGGCGGCGAACCGCCGCTGGTCCCGGAAGTCCGCACCGACCTGGTGCACCCGGTCGTACGTGACGGCCGCCGCGACTGGCGTGCCGGAGGCGAGCTGCACACCGAATACGGCGCAGACGACCCAGACCAGCCCGAGCGCACCGGTAGTACGAGCCGCAGCGCGGCGGTGCTCGACGGCGACGCGGGTCAGCCGCGCAACGGCGGCGGCACCCGCGACCACCAAGCCCACCGCGATCACGGCCGCGACCACGACGAGGACGATGGCCGCGGCGCGGCCGACCTCGGCGGCCAGCAGCTCGACGGCTGGCCCGAGGGAGCGCCAGTCGAACGCCGGGTGGAACGGTCTGCCGAGCGCCGAGTTGAAGCCGATGTCGAGGATCGTCAGGAGCGCCAGCAGGCCGACCGCCGCCCCGAGGCACGCCCCCACCACTCGCCGGGCGCGCGCCGGGAGGAGCAGCAGCACCGGGACGGCGACCAACGCCTCCACCGGGATCCGGGCGAACGACCAAGGCGTGATCCGGCCGTCGTTCGTCGCCAGCAGGGCGAACGCCACGAGCAGGCAGGCAGCGGCGGTGACCGCCAGGGCCGCGACACGGCGGCTCGGCCGCGCGGTCGTCGTCGGCTCCATCGGCTCTCCCCGTAGTTACGATCCAAACCGTGACGATAGCCGAACGTGGGCGCCTGCCCGCTGCCCTGCGCGGACCGGTAGCGGGGGTGGTCCTGCAGCTCGCTCAGTTAGCCGTGTTGTCGGCCGTATGGGGGGTCGGGCTCGTCGGCTGGCTGGCAGGGGTTGGGTACGGCCTGGTCTCCAACGCGTTGCTGGCCGTAGCCCTCCGCAGCTCGCCCGCGAGGCGGCTCGGTCCGGCCGACGTCGTCACGCTTGGCCGGTCCACGCTGGTGGGCTCCGTGACGGCGCTCGTGGCCGCCGACCTCGGCGGCCACTCCACGGAATCGGCAGTCCTGGTGTCGATCGCGACGGTCGCGTTGCTGCTGGACGCCGTCGACGGTTGGGTTGCCCGGCGAACGGCGACGACCTCCGAACTGGGCGCGCGGTTCGACATGGAAGTCGATGCCTTCCTCATCGCGGTGCTCAGCGTGTATGTCGTGCCATCACTTGGGTTTTGGGTGCTGGCGATCGGTGCGATGCGGTACGCCTTCGTCGTGGCGGGCTGGGCACTGCAATGGTTGCGCGCGCCGCTGCCGCCGAGCTTCGCCCGCAAGGCCGTCGCCGCCGCGCAAGGTGTCGCCCTCGTCGCGGCGAGCGCGGGAGTGCTCGGGCGACTGGCGGAGTCGGTGGTCGTCGGGCTGGCGCTTGCGCTGCTCGTCTGGTCGTTCGGCCGCGACGTCGTGTGGCTATGGCGGAGGAGGTAGCCGTGCGCCCTTACGTCTTGCTCAGTGTCGCCACCAGCATTGACGGCTGCATCGACGACACCAGCGGCCAGACGCTGGTGCTGTCCGGGACCGAGGACCGGGACCGGGTCGATCGGGTGCGTGCGGCCTGCGACGCCATCCTGGTCGGCGCGGGGACCATTCGGGCCGACAACCCGCGGCTCGTGGTCAGCGACCGGCGGCGAAGCGAACGCGTCGCCCGTGGCGCCCCGGAGTACCCGCTGAAGGTGACGGTCACCGCCAGCGGTGATCTCGACCCTGGCCTGCGGTTCTGGCAGTACGGCGGCGACAAGCTGGTGTACACCGCCAGCCAGGCCGCGAACCCGCTACGGACCCGGTTGGCCGGGCTGGCCGACGTCGTCGATCTCGGCGCCGAGATCGACTTCGGTGCGTTGCTCGACGATCTCGGCGGCCGAGGCGTCGGCCGGCTCATGGTCGAAGGCGGCGGGCAGATCCACACCGCGTTTCTCTCCCACGGTCTCGCCGACGAGATCCAGCTGGCCATCGCGCCCATCGTCGTCGGACAACGAGACGCGCCGCGTTTCCTCAACCCCGCCAGCTACCCGGGCGGGCCGACCCGGCGGATGCGCCTCGCCGAGACGCGGGCCATCGGCGACGTCGCGCTGATGCGGTATCTGGCGCGGTGATGCTCAGCTCGCCACGGTCAGGCCGACTCCCGCCGCGGCGCAGCGCTCCGCCAGGTCGGGTGGCGCGGCGGCGTCGGTGACGAGCGTCCAGCCACCGGCGAAGCTGGTCCACGCGGGCACGTCCGGGACGGCGAGTTTGGTGGCATCGGCGACCACCACGGTGTGCTGCGCTCGCCCGGCGACCCGTTCCTTCACGGCGATCTCCTCCAGCGTGGGTTCGCCGACGCCCCGGCTGGGGTCGACGGCGTCGCCGCCCAGGAAGGCCGCCGTGAACGACAACCGCTCGGTGGCCAGGTCGGTCAACGGCCCGACGAGGCCGTGGGAGAGCGACCGGACCCGGCCGCCGAGCAGGATGACGTCGACGTGCCCCGAGTCCGCGAGAGCCAAGGCGGTTTCGAGCCCCCTTGTGGCGACGACGAGGCCCGCCTCGGTCGCCTCCCGCGCCAGCAGCCGGGCGAGCGCGACGCACGTCGTGCCCGCGTCGATGAAGATCGTCCCGGTCGCAGGCACGAACTGCCGCGCCGCATTGGCGATGGCTTCCTTTGCTTTCCGTTGTGCCTGGGCGCTTTCCGCGATGGGACGTTCGTGGAACGTCTCCGGGACGACCGCGCCGCCGTAGGTGCGGGCCAGCTTGCGTCCCTCGCTGAGGCGGCTGAGGTCGCGCCGCACGGTCGACGGCGACACGGCGAGCGCGTCCGCGAGGTCGTCGACGTGGGTCATGCCGTCTTTGACCAGGCCGAGCAGCGCGTCGTGCCGTTCCCTGGTGTTCCGGCGGGTGCTGTGTGGTGCCACCTGCTACTCCGTCTGTCTACCGTAGGCCTCGCGGATCAGCGGCACGTTCGGGCTGTACTCGACGGCCGCGCGATACGCAGCGAGCATTGTCCCGTGGTCGGCCTTGCCCGTCCCGGCGATGTCGAACGCGGTGCCGTGGTCCACCGACGTCCGCAGGATCGGCAGGCCGATGGTGACCGAGATCGTGCCGGTGAAATCGTAGGTCTTGGCCGGGATGTGCCCCTGGTCGTGGAACTGGGAGAGTACGCCGTCGTAGCGGCCGGTGAGGCCGTGGTGGAACACCGTGTCGGCGGGGATCGGGCCTGACACCGCGTGCCCGTCCGCGCGGGCCTTGTCGCAGGCGGGTGCGATGTGGACGATCTCCTCGTCGCCGAACGCACCGTTCTCGCCGCCGTGCGGGTTCAGCGCGGCGACGGCGAGCCGAGGCTCCTGCGTCCCGAACACGCGCAGCGCGGTCAGCGCCTTGCGGATCGACCGCGCGACGTTCTCCTGGGTGATCGACTCGATGGCCCTGCGCAGCGAGACGTGCCGGGTGGTGAAGAAGATGCGCAGGTGATGGCCTTCAGCGGCGGTGTCGCGCAGCACGAACATCGTGTCCTGCTGGGTGACGCCGGTCAGCTCACCGAGCATCTCGGTGTGGCCGAGGTGCTGGGAACCCGCCTGCCAGATGGCTTCCTTGTTGATGGGTCCGGTGACGATGCCGTCGACGTGGCCGTCGAGCGCCGCGCGGGTGGCGACCTCGATCGCGGTGACGGCCGCCCGCCCCGCGCGCGGGTCGACGACGCCCCACGCGGGCATGTCGGCGCCGAGCACGTCGATGTCGAACACGTCGATGACGCCCGCACCGGCCGGTTCGACGTCGAAGTTGCTCACTTCGCGCACCTCGACGTCGAGGCCGGCGGCTCGCGCTCCCCGGCGCAGCGCCTCGGCGTCACCCACCGCGATGCCGTGATGGCCCGGCTGGCCCGCGACCTCGGCGAGGGTGCGGGCGGTGATCTCCGGGCCGATGCTGACGGGGTCGCCGATGGTGATCGCGAGCACGGAACGGGTCATGCTTGGTCCTCCTGATGTGACGTGGTTGCGTTGGCCGCGCTGACCTGTCTGCGCGCGGCTTCCGCGGCGCGTCGCAGGTGGGCGACGCAGGCGATCATGGTGTCGGCGTCGCCGACGAGTCCGCCCTTGGTGACGAGCGGCAGCCCCTCCCACGGGCCGCCGACGAAGCTGCCCGCGACCGCGAGCGGCACCAGCTCCTCCTCGACGGTCAGGCCGTCCGCAGCCAGTTCGGTGAGCAGGCCGTCGACCCGCTGGTGTCCCAGCGTGCGCCGGACGACGCGGGCCAGCTCGTGGGGCAGCCGTTCCGCGTCGTCGGGTCCGATGTCGACGACGTCGGTGTCGTCGACGACCGTCGCCAGCACGACGACGTCCCGGGGTCCGGCATCGGGGAGGGCGGTGGCGAGCGCGACCGTGTTGGCGAGGATCAGCAGCAGCGGCACCAGCAACGGCAGCGCGGCGATCAGCGGCGACATCCGGCGCGGCCTGTCCGCTTCTGGTGGCGTCTCGGCATCGGTGCCAGAGCCGCCGCCATGGTCGCCTACCGCGACGGAACTGCGCGCCTGCGCCGTGCCGTAGACCGCCTCGCGGACGTCGGGAGCGACGTGGTCCTCGAGCCGGGGCCCGATCCAGCGGGCGTACGCCACCACGATCGGCATCAGCAGCAGCGCGAACACCAGCCCCGCGAGGATGAGACCGCCGAGGTCGGCGCCGATAAGCCCGGCAACGGCGAGCGGTCCCGGCGTCGGTGGGACGAGGTGGTGCGTCAGGGTCATGCCGGCGCCGAGTGCCAGCGCGAGGGTCACGTAGCCCGCCTGCTTGGTCCGCGCGATGGACCGCGCCAGCGGATTCATGATCACGTAGCCGGAGTCACAGAACACCGGGATGGACACGAGCGAGCCCGTGCCCGCCATCGCCCACGGTTCCCGGCCTTTGCCGAGCGCCCGCACGAAGGCCCTGGCCAGTGCGTCGGCCGCCCCGGACACCTCGAGAATCTTCCCGACGGCGACGCCGAGACCGATCACGATGCCAATGGCCGCCATCGTCTCGCCGAATCCGGTGATGATCGAGTCCAAGGTGTCGGAAGCGGGTGATCCGGCGACGAAGCCGGTCACGAGCGCCGCGAGCAGCAGCGCGACGAACGCATCGAGCCGGGTACGCAGCACGATCACGATGATCG